>NZ_JBFUAY010000216.1:0-6968 GCF_056406015.1 Rhizobium sp. P1_E1
GCCGATCGACAGAGCGGACCTAACGCCGTCTCTACGATAACCTTGGCTAAGATGCCTTGGACCAGCCGATATTTTTGCATTGAACCAAAACTGGCCGAGTGCCGGCGTGTCGAGAGTATCGAGCGTGGGTAGCTCCTGAGCGACTCGTTCTGCCAGTTCCCGCAGATCGTCCT
Organism: Rhizobium sp. P1_E1; assembly: GCF_056406015.1. Lineage (NCBI taxonomy): Bacteria > Pseudomonadati > Pseudomonadota > Alphaproteobacteria > Hyphomicrobiales > Rhizobiaceae > Rhizobium > Rhizobium sp. P1_E1. The sequence continues at coordinate 174 of NZ_JBFUAY010000216.1, forward strand.
TCACATAGTAAAGGTCATCCCAATCGATACGGGTCAGCAGGACCTTTGAGTTTTTGCCTAGTGGATTTTCACCTCTGGTCGCGCGTCGGATTCTTTGAACGCGAGTTCCGTCGATCTCAACCTGCTGGTCTGTATGCAAAGTTACAGTGATCATGATCCCCTCCCACATTGGAAATGGGCCAGCTTGCACGATTAAGTTGATTTAGTCGAGTTACACAAAATCAGTAGAAGTTGATTAGCGGTCTAATCTGCAATCGACCAAGGAGAACCAAATGGATCCTTCAATAGCGCCCGCCTCACGAGCCGCAGCGGTAACGCCGAACGATTCCGCCATTGTCGGCGCCCGAGCCCTCTACATCGGCACGGCCGGCGACGTAGCCATTGCGCCGCGTAGGGATATGGACCCCGTCATCTTCAAGAGCGTGCCGGCCGGGACGATCCTGCCGGTTCATGCCGCCATCGTGGCGCTCACCGGAACCACGGCTTCCAACATCATCGCGCTGTTCTAGGCGTCACAATCCGTCACGGTGACGTCACGTTACGTCACGTTACAGCAGCCCCGCCGATCAGAAGGCAGGACCATGACAGGCAGACCCACTAAGTTCACGCATACCCTTGCTGACATCATCTGCGAGCGGATCGCTGACGGCGAAAGCCTGCGATCGATCTGCAGGGATGACGCCATGCCGGCAAAGTCGACCGTCCTCGCTTGGTTGGCTGATGACGACAAGACCGCTTTTCGGACCAAGTATGCGCAGGCGCGCGAGATCCAGGCCGACGGCTTCGTCGACGAGATGGTCGAGATTGCCGACGACGGCACGAACGACTGGATGGAAAAGAAGAACGCCGACGGTGAATCGACCGGATGGCAGGAGAACGGCGAGGCGCTTCGACGCTCGCAGCTCCGCATCTCGACACGGCAGTGGATTGCCGAGAAGCTGAAGCCGAAGAAGTATGGCGCCAAGGTCGAGCTGGAACACGGCGTGACCGGCGAGGTGTCGCAGCTGCTGGAAGCTATCAATGGCAAGACCCGCGGACTTCCAAGCGGCAGTTGATCAGTTCTCGGACTGGCGCTGGCGTCTGAACAACCTCTACTGGATCACCGACAAGGAAGGCAAACGGGTCCGGTTCGAAATGAACTGGGCTCAGATGACTTTCTTCGAGCAGATGCATTATCTGAATGTGCTGCTGAAGGCGCGCCAGCTCGGGCTGACGACGTTCATCCAGATCTTTATGCTCGATGCCTGCGTATTCAATCGAGACATCCGCGCTGGTACGATAGCGCACACTCTTGGTGATGCGCAGACCATCTTTCGGGACAAGGTGAAATACCCTTACGACAACCTGCCCGAGGGTATCCGGGAAGCGGTGCCGATCGTTAGGGATAACCAGACAGAACTGCTTCTGGGGAACAACTCAAGCATCCGCGTCGGCACCTCGCTCCGATCGGGCACGCTGCAATACCTCCATATCTCGGAGTATGGGAAGCTCTGCGCCAAGTATCCGGAGAAGGCGAGGGAGGTCCGAACCGGCGCCCTCAACACCGTCCAGGCTGGGCAGCTGGTGTTCATAGAAAGCACTGCCGAGGGGCAGGAGGGGCATTTCTACAATCTCTGCGAGGACGCCCAGGTAAAGCACCGCCAGGCATCAGCGCTGACGCCACTCGATTTCAAGTTCCATTTCTTCCCGTGGTGGAAAGAGCCGCAATATTCGATCGATCCCGCCGGCGTCATCATCACGGACGCGTTCGCCAAGTATTTCCACGCCTTGGCCGAGCAGGGTATCGAACTGACGGATGGTCAAAAGGCCTGGTACGTCAAAAAGGCTGAAACGCAGCTCGGGGACATGAAGCGCGAATATCCGTCGTCGCCGGCGGAGGCGTTCGAAGCCAGCGTAGAGGGTGCATACTATTCGGATCAGATGGCGGTGGCCGACGCCGAGGAGCGCATAGGCATCTATCCGCATGTGGCGGGCTACCCTGTTCACACGATATCCGACATTGGCATGGACGACACGAACAGCGTCTGGCTCTTCCAGGTGCTCCCGAGCCGCGTTCGGATGATCGGCTACTTCGAACACACTGGCACCGGCATGGACGGCATGCTCGACGAGCTGGAGCGGCGCGGCGCCGAGTACGGCTATGTCTATGGCGTGCACAACATGCCGCATGACATCAAGGTCAGGGAATGGACGCGCGGCGGCATGACCCGCATCGAGGTGATGCTGGCGGAGGTCAAGGCGAGAAACCTGGGCACTGTGCGCAAGATCGAGCGTGCTTACGTCCACGACCGCATCAACGGCACGCGGCGCATCCTGGCAAAGATCGAGTTCGACCAGGCGGGATGCACTCAGGGCATCAAGTGCCTGCGGAACTACCGAAAAGAATGGGACGAGGATCTGAGCGTGTTCCGCGACGTTCCCCTGCACAACTGGGCATCTCACGGCGCCGACGCCTTCGGGGGGCTTGCGATCATCTTCACCGGATTGGCGGCCGAACCGCTCAAGCCTGAACCAAAGCCGCTGCGGACGTTCCAGACCATGACGTTCAACGATTTCGTCAACTCCACACCGACCCAGAGCGAGCACGTTTGATGGACGACGAAGCCACGACATTGCCGGGCGGTGAGCAGTACGACCTGGCAAAGGTTGGCGCGCACTGGCAGCAGGAGCTTGAGCGCGGACAGCGATACTTCAAATCTTGGATCGATCGCTGCACCAAGATTGAGAAGATCTACCTTCAGCAGGCCGACCAGCAGAGCGCGAAACGTCGATTCCCGATGCTGTGGGCGAACATCTCGGTTCTGCAGCCGGCTGTCTATGCCCGTGTCCCGCAGCCCGTCGTCGAGCGGCGCTTCAAGGACTCTCAGCCGGTCGCGCGCATGGCTTCGGAGCTGGTCGAGCGCAATCTTGCGTTCACGGCCGATGATGCGGATCTGGATTCGCTGATGCGGGCTGTGCGCGATGACTTCTTGCTCTGCGCCCGCGGTACGGTCTGGCTGCGGTACGAGGCAGATTTCGAGCCGCTCGACATAGGTGTTGAACCTTCGAATGCGCCGGTTCTGGACATGCAGGGCGATGATGGCGCCCCAACGCCTGAGCAGATCACCGATGAACGGGTTTGCATGGACTATGTCCACTGGTCGGACTTCCTGCACTCGCCGGCTCGCCGCTGGAAGGATGTGACGTGGGTGGCGCGACGCGTTCCCATGACAGACGAGGAGTTCGACAAACGCTTTCCCGAGGGGCGGGCAAGCCTGGCTGCAAACGGTGCCGGCTCCAATCACGGGACCAACCAGACCGAACGCGCTCAGAACGAGGGTAAGACATACGTCTGGGAAATCTGGTGCAAGAGCGAGAATTATACCGTCTGGATCGCCGAGGGTTCGCCCGTGGCTCTGGAGGTATCGGAGCCGCCGCTGAAGTTGGCGCGCTTCTTTCCGTGCCCGCGGCCGGCATTCGGAACACTGTCGACCAGCTCGCTTATCCCGGTGCCTGACTACGTCTATTACCAGGGCCAATGCGACGAAATCGACGTTCTGACGAAGCGCATCAACAAGCTGACGGATCAGCTCCGCTTGAAGGTGTTCTATCCATCAGGTGACGGTTCGGTATCGCCGGCAATCGAAAAGGCCATGCGGCCCGACAATGACACGGTGATGGTGCCGATCCCGGAATGGGCCGCATTCACTGACAAGGGCGGCTCCAACGCTATCGTGACGCTGCCTATCGATCAGGTTCAAAAGGTCATCGTGGCCTGCATCGAGGTGCGCAAGCAGCTTGTGGAGGACGTCTATCAGATCACCGGTATCTCGGACATCGTCCGCGGCGATACTCAGGCCTCCGAGACGGCGACGGCGCAGCGCATCAAAAGCCAGTGGGGTTCTATCCGCATCCGCGACCGCCAGGCCGAACTGGCACGGTTTGCACGGGATATCGTCAACCTCGCCGGCGAAATCATCTGCGACCAGTTCCAGCCGGAGACGCTGATGCTCGTCAGCGGTATCCAGCTTCCGACCGCGGCGCAGAAGCAGCAGGTCCAGATGCAGATGCAACAGCAGCAGATGGCGCAGCAGCAGGCAGCGATGCGAGCTCAGCAGATGGGGCAGCCAGCACCACCGCCGCAGCCTCCCCAGTTGCCGCCTGAAATGCAGAAGATGATGGAGCAGCCAACGATTGATGAAGTCGTGCAGCTGCTCCGCAATGACAGTGTGCGGGGCTTCAGGATCGACATCGAGACGGATTCGACGATCGAGCCGGACGAGGATGCCGAAAAGCAGCGCCGCATGGAATTCGTGCAGATGGTCGGCGGCTTCATGCAGCAGGCGGGCGCGATAGCACAGCAGACGCCGATGCTTGTCCCTGTCATGGTCGAGACGTTGCTGTTTGCAGCTCGTGGCTTCAGGGCAGGGCGTCAACTCGAAAACACACTGGAGCAGGTCGGCGCGCAGCTCTCCCAATCGGCGACTGCTCCCAAGCCTCCGCCGGAGCCCACGCCCGAGCAGATGATCAATCTGAAGACGGCGCAGGTGAAGGCCGGCGCCGAGGAAAAGAAAGCCCAGCTCAGCGTCGCCCAAGCGCAAATCGAGCATCAGACCACGATAGAGCAGGCGCGTAGCGACATGGCGGCACAGGCACTGCAGCAGTTCCAGCAACAGCCACCAGCCTACCAGTGAACGAGGGAAGCATGAGAGAACGATACTGCCGCGTCTGCGGCGGCTGGCACCAGCTCGACAAATGGCCGCACAACTGCATGCCGGCGCAGAACCCCGCACAGTCGGATCTGCCGGCGCCGCATTTCGTCAGCGACAGCATCGATATCCAGTCGATGCATGACGGCCAGCATTACAGCTCGAAAGCCAAGCTGCGCTCCGCCTACCGGGCGGCCGGCGTCGTCGAGATCGGCAATGAAAAGCCCCAGCCGATCGAGAAGCCAAAAACGGATCGTAACGAGATCCGGAGCGAATTGCGGCGAGTTCACGCCGAATACAACGCCTGAACGGGCATCAATCCCCGAAATAGGAAACATCCGACATGGAAGACCTGATTAACGAGGCCGGCAACGGCAGCGAAGACCTCGGCACGTCCACCGAAAAGCCGATCAGCATCCGCGACAGCCTCAGGGCCGCGATCGACAGCGCCGACGGTAACGTCTCGGCGTCCAGCAGCACGGATCGCCAGCGCGATGAGCACGGCCGCTTTGCCCCGAAGGAGCCGGACAAGGGCGCGACCGTTCCAGCGGCTCAGCAGGCCGCTGCAGCATCGCCGAAGCCAGCAGATGCACCAGCTGCAGCAGCCGCACAGACGCCAGCCGTGGCGCCCGAACAGCAGCCGGCCGCAACGACGCACCGTGTGCCCCCTGGCTGGTCGGCTGAGGCAAAGGCCCAATTCGGGACCCTGCCGCCCGAGGTGCAGGCCGCCGTCGCCAAGCGAGAGCAGGAGGTCGACAACGGTTTCCGGGTTCTCCAGGATTACAAGGGTCTTGAGGAATTCACGCCCATCGTCAGGCAGGCCGGCACGACACATGCCGATGTCATGCGGAAGGCGATCGACTGGGAACAGTCGCTCATTCGCGACCCGGTCAACACAGTCATTCACGTCGCCAGGATGGCCGGCGTCAATCTTCAGGCCCTCGTCGCCGGGCAGCAGGACCAAATCCTGCAGCGCCGGCCGCAACAGGCCCAGCAACAGCCAGCGCCTCAGCCCGTCAACGTCGAGGCAACGGTTGAACAGGTACTTCGGAAACGAGACACTGAAACTCAGGTCAATGCCTTCATTTCCGACCCAGCAAACGTGCACGCCGAAGCCGTTCTCGACGACATGGTTGCCCTCATCAGCGCAGGGCGAGCATCGAGCCTCAAGGACGCCTACGACGCCGCATGCTGGATGCGCCCGGACATTCGTCAGCAGTTGATCAGCCAGACTGCACAACCGGCGCCCGATCCAAATGCCCACAGAGCCGCAGCGGCCGATCAAGCCCGCAAGGCATCTCGCTCCATTTCTGGCTCATCGGCGCCCGGTCCTTCCCGTGACGCAACAGCCAGCCAGCCAACCACCATCCGAGACTCGCTCCGCAGCGCTATGCACGCTGCCCGCGGTCAGGTGTGATCAAAGGAAGTGATCAATGCCCGTTTCGCCAAATCTCTCTGAAATCGTGACCACGACGCTGCGGAACCGCAGCGGCACGGTCGCCGATGACGTGACGAAGAACAACGGTCTTCTCTCTCGTCTCAACAGCCGCGGCCGCAAGAAGCCCATCTCCGGCGGCCGCACCATCGTCCAGGAACTGCAGTACCAGGAAAACAGCACCTTCAAGCGCTATTCCGGCTACGATATCTTGAACGTCCAGCCCTCCGACGTCATCACCGCTGCTGAATACGACCTCAAGCAGGCCGCGGTCGCCGTCTCCATGTCCGGCCTCGAACAGCTGCAGAATTCAGGCGAGGACGCTGTCCTCGATCTGCTCGAACAGCGCATTGAGAACGCCGAAACCACGCTGAAGAACAACATCGCGCTCGACTGCTATTCCGATGGCACCGCCGATGGCGGGCGTCAGATCGGCGGCCTGCAGCTGTTGATCTCGACCTCTCCGACATCAGGCACCGTCGGCGGCATCTCGCGCGCCACCTGGGGTTTCTGGCGCAACCAGAAATTCTCGGCCTCGGCCGATGGTGGTGCGGCCGCCACGAATGCAAACATCCAGAGCTACATGAACCGGCTCTACATGTCCTGCGTTCGCGGCTCCGACGCGCCTGATCTTGTCGTCGCCGACAACAACTTCTTCCGCCTCTACTGGGA
>NZ_JBFUAY010000217.1:0-6954 GCF_056406015.1 Rhizobium sp. P1_E1
GCGCATCGATGTCCTTCAGGACCGGGTAGTCGCCGTAGCTCTTGCAGACCTGCGAAAGCCGGATCGTCTGCAATTCCTGTGCTGAAACTGACATGGTCATAGCTGCTCCGATATGATTTTCGATGGCGCGACCAAGGCGGCAGAGGGAAGGTTGGAAAGTCCCGCACGCCGCCGTGTGATGCTCCGCTCGAGGCGATTTGCGAAGTAGGTGAGCGTCCAGCAGATGGCGAAGTAGACGATCGCCAGAATGAGGAAGACCTGGAAAGGCTGGGTCAGGAGCTGGTTGTTGACCTGGCTTGCGGCAAAGGTCAGGTCCGGCACGTTGATCACGTAGCCGAGCGTCGTGTCCTTGATCGTCGAGACGAAGGTGGAGATGATGCTGGGGATCATGTTGTAGAGCGCCTGCGGCAGGATGATGAAGCGCATCGCACCGAGATAGCCATGGCCAAGCGCACGCCCCGCATCCATCTGGCCCGGTCCGAGCGCGACGATGCCGGCACGGACGACTTCGCTCAGGAATGCGCTCTGATAGACCACGAGCGTCGTCAGCATCGTGACGAAGCTCGGTACATCGGCGCCGGTCAGCAGCGGAACGAGGAAATAGCTCCACAGGATGAGCATCAGCAGCGGCACGCCCCTGGTGAAATAGACCAGCGCAGTGACCGGCCAGCGCAGCAGCGGCGACTTGGAGAGCCGCGCCAATGCGAACAGGATGCTGACCGGAAAGGCGAAAGCGATGCTGAGCGCCGAAAGGATCAGCGTATTGGCGAGCCCGCCAAGCGGCCCATTGGGATATTGGCCGATCAGCAGCAGCAGCCAGTAGTCTCGAACGATGGCGATCATGTCGTGAATCATGCGCGCGCGCTCCTGGCAGGATCGGTGCGCATCGACAGATAGGCGCCGATGCTCATGATCACGAGCGAGAAGAAAAGGTAGAGAACCGTGCCGATCAGGTAGATCTCGAAGGTCCGGAAGCTGAGGTTCTCGATTTCCTTGACCGCATGCGTCAGTTCCGAGGCTCCGATGACGACGGCGAGACTGCTGTTCTTGAACAGGGAAACGCTGTGATTGATGAGCGGCGGTAGCGCGTTGCGCACGCCCTGCGGCATGATGACGAAACGCATCGCGGAGACATAGCCATGGCCAAGGGCGCGAGCCGCCTGCATTTGGCCGGGACTGACCGAGCGCACGCCCGACCGAAGATCTTCGCTGAAATAAGCCGCCTGGCAGAGCCCGAGCCCGATCACCGCGAAGATGGCCTCCGCATTATGGACTGCGAGCCATTCGGCTACCCCGCTCGGCATCAGCGTGAAAATCCCGAAGTACCACAGCATGAGCTGAACCAGGGTGGGGACGTTCCGGTGGTAGGATACGTAAGCGGCGACTAACGGATCGCCGAAGCGAAAGGGCGACAAACGCAAAGCCAGCAGCAGAAGCGCCAACGCCATCGCCATCGACCAGGAGCCGGCATAGATGATGAAGGTCATCTCGATGCCATACAGCAGCATGGCGGTATATTCCGGATTTCCCAGGATTGCCGAAAGGTCGAAACCGCTCACGGGCTTGGCTCCCCGGATTGATCCATCTTCGCCGCAGCGGATTGATCCGGCTTCGCCGAAGGCTGGGGCTTTGCCGTCTGCAGCCCGCCCATAACCTGCAGCGTCGGCGTGATCTCGATGTGCCCGATATTGACGGCGACGGGGGCTGCTATGGCGAAGGCAATCGCGTCGGCGATGTCGGCCGCCTGCGGCAGTTCGAAGCCGTCGATGAACCGTTCGCGGATGCTGGGGTCATCGCCGTGGACGTGATTGAAGATATCAGTGGCGACCCGGCCGGGGCAGATTTCCGTGACCCGTACCCGCTTGCCGAAAGCGTCGATGCGTAGCTGGTTGGACAGCATGCTCACCCCTGCCTTGGCGGCGTGATAGGATGAGTTGCCGCCGAAATTGTAGGCGCCGGCGATCGACGAGATGTTGATGACATGCCCGCGGTCGCGCGCCACCATGCCGGGCACGACCAGCCTGCAGATGTGCAGGACCGCCCGGAGATTGACGTCGACGATGAGATCGATATCGCCCTCGTCGGCTTCCAGGAACTTCTTCGGYCGGTCCACACCGGCATTGTTGACGAGAATATCGAACTCCACCCGACGGGTGAGCTCGGCCATGGCCTGACGGTCGGTCACGTCGATGACGTGGGCGACGCAGCCCGTCCGCGCAGCCAGCTGCTGCAGCGCTTCGGCACTGCGGGCAACGGCATGGACCTCGATGTTCTCCCGGCGGAGCCGCTCAACCACGGCTGCGCCGATACCGGAGGATGCGCCGGTCACCAGTGCGGTCTTGTAGTCGGAGAATGGCATTGTCGTTCCCTTGTTGTTGATTGAGACAGTAGCGAAGCTTTAACCCCTTGCCTAAGACCGATTATCTCTGGAGCAATAAGCAACGGTTATGGAGCCGGGAGGGCTGCTGGAAGAAGAGAAAGAGGTGGTCTCAGCATCACCTCGCAGTATCTCTGCCTCGGGCTGCCAGCGACCGCGTCGCGTTGCAAAAGCAATGCGCGTCTGCAAACATGTAAGCAGCGCAGATCAGAACGGTACCCCGATCCTCATGGACATCAGACGCCTCAAATCTTTCATCGTGATCGTCGACAGCGGCAGCATCACGCGAGCGGCGGACCTTCTGCATATCGCCCAGCCGGCTCTCAGTCAGCAGCTTGCGGCACTGGAGGAGCATTTCGGCCACAAGCTGCTGATCCGCAGCCAGCAGGGTGTCAGCATGACCGATGCGGGACACGCGGTGTATCGCCACGCGCAGATTATCCTTCGGCAGATGGAGCAGGCGCAAGCSGATGCATCGGCAGCCGGCAATTCGTTTGCCGGCCGTGTGTCCGTCGGTCTGGTGCCGTTCAGCAGTGCGGCCACGCTGTCGGTCGACCTCCTGGCGGAGACCCGCAAACGACATCCCGGTATTCTGCTGCATCTGACCGAAAGCGTCGGCCAGACCTATAGCCAGATGATCATGAACGGCCGGCTGGAGATGGCGCTTCTCCATGGAACCGGACCGATCAAGGGCGTTCGGTTCGAGCCGATCCTGAGCGAAGAGTTTTTCCTTGTCGCGCATCGGGACTTTGCGATCGAAGCGGATGCGAAACCGGTTCCGCTCAATGCTCTCGACGGAATACCGCTGCTGTTGCCGCCGGCCTACAATTTCGTCCGCCGCGCGGTCGATACCGCCTTCACGCGCACCCGCACCAATTTGAAGGTCGTGGCGGAAGTCGAAATCGTCCGCACTCTGGCCCGCGCGGTGGGCAGCGGTCTCGGCGCCACGATCATGCCGAAAGCCATCGCCGACCGTATCGTATCGGAATCGAGTGAGCCGCTGATCTGCCGGCTCGTCTCGCCGCGGATCGAAGAAACACTGTCGCTGTGCGTTTCCGACCAGAATCCCTTGTCGGAACCGGCCCTCGCCGTCAGAGACATCCTTCTCGAGTTGACGGCGCGGCTGAAAAGCTAAACCCGAGGCGCGACGCCGATCAGCGCATATCCTTGCAGAATTGAGCTATGCGCGCGCATCCTTCGCCGAGCTTTTCCATGCTCGTGGCGTAGGAAATCCGGAAAAAGGGGCTCATTCCGTAAGCCGCCCCTTGCACGGTCGCGACATGATGCTCGTCGACGAGAGCCATGACGAAATCGACGTCGGTCTCGATCTTTCGCCCGCCCTTGCTGGTCTTGCCGATCAGCCCAGAGATATTGGGGTAGATGTAGAAGGCGCCTTCGGGCCTATGGCAGCGCAGCYCTTCCACCTCCGACAATCTGTCGAGGACGAAGTCGCGTCTTTCCTTGTAGATCGCGGCACGCTCCTTCAAGAGATCCTGCGGCCCGTCCAAGGCGGCGGTCGCCGCAGCCTGGGTCAGCGTCGCAATGCCGCCGCCATTCTGTCCGTTGACGTTGCTGACGGCGGATATCAGGTCTTTCGGCCCGGCGCAAAAGCCGAGCCGCCAGCCTGTCATTGCGTAAGCCTTGGAGACGCCGTTCATCGTCAGGACGCGATCATAGAGCCTGGGCTCGACTTCCGCGATCGTGCAGAACTGGAAGTCGTCATAGACCAGGTGTTCATAAATATCGTCGGTCATGATCCAGACATTGGGATGTCGCAGCATGACCTCGGCGATGGCGGCCATCTCCGCCCTGGAGCAGGCGGCTCCGGTCGGATTGTTCGGGAAATTCAGGAAGAGCCATTTGGTGCGCGGCGTGATCGCTGCCTCCAGATCCTCCGGACGCAGCTTGAAGCCGCCCTGCTCGTGACAGGAAACAGCGACGGGGACGCCGCCGGCGAATTTGACGATATCGGCATAGCTGACCCAGGAGGGTGTGGGGATGACGACCTCGTCGCCCGGATTGCAGGTTGCCAGCATGGCGTTGAAGATCACCTGCTTGCCGCCGCCCGAGACGACGATCTGGCTGGCATCGTAGTCGAGATTATTGTCCCGTTTGAACTTCCTGATGATGGCGGCCTTCAGCGCCGGCGTCCCGTCCATCGGAGGATATTTCGTATCGCCGGCAAGAGCTGCCGCATGAGCCGCCTCAATCGCGTGGGCCGGAGTGGGGAAATCCGGCTCGCCGGACGAGAGGCTGACGACCTTGATTCCCTTGKCGGCGAGTTCCCTGGCGCGCTGGGTCATGGCGGCGGATGCGGATATGGAGACGTTTTTCAGGCGGTCAGCGATGACGGACATCGACATGGTCCTTCGATGAGAGATGGGAACGGGAAACCGCCCGCGGGCGATCGGGATTGCGTCAGTCGGCGAGTTCAGCGGCAGGCGCGAGCGCGGCACCCGTGGCTTCGATTTCGCCGCGCACGATGCCGGCAAGCTCCAAGGCGCCGGGCGTGTCGCTGTGGACGAGAATGGAGCGGGCCGGCATCGCGATCACGGCTGCGTCGATTGTCTCGACGGTTCCTTCGAGCAGGAATTGTCGCACACGCGCACGCACCGAAGCTTCGTCCTTGATGACGGCCCCCGGCAGCCCGCGCGCGAMGAGTTTTCCGCCGGCGACATAGGCCCGGTCGGCAAGGAAAAGCGCCAACGTCTTCAAACGCGCGCGTTTGGCCGCCTGCTGAATCTCGCTGCCATGGGTGACGAAGACGACGAGACCGGCATCGACCGTGGCGATCGCATCCATCATCAGATCGGCCAGCACAGGATCGCGATTGACCATATTGCCCATCGCCGCGTGGAAGCTGATATGAGAGACAGTGACACTCTCGGCTTTGGCGATCGCCATCAGTGCGCCGAGCTGATAGAGCATCTGCTGGCGAAGCTCGTCCGCCTGGAATGGTATTTCGCGCCGACCGAAACCCGGCCGGTCGGGCAATCCCGGATGCGCGCCGATGCCGACGCCGTTCAGCTTCGCAAGCCGGACCATGCGCCCCATGATCTCCGGGTCGCCGCCATGGAAGCCGCAGGCGATGTTGGCCGACGAGACGAGTTTCATCATCGCTTCGTCATCGCACAGCCGATAGGGACCAAATCCTTCGCCCATGTCGGAATTCAGATCGATCTTCATCAGTTCCTCCTTTTGACGGCCTTTTGGGCGACACGCATCAGGCCATCGCCTTCAAGGCGCGCTTGACCATTCGGGATGTCTGCCTGACGTCTTCGACATAGCAGGCGACAGCCTGTTCCACCTTGCGCGCCTCCGCATGCGTCGAGCGAACGAAATTCAGGCGGGCGCCGATGCGGGCTTGCCCGAGCCGCCAGAGATCGCATTCGATCACGCCGGCGATCTTCGGATATCCGCCGGCGGTGTTGGCATCGCTCATCTGCACGATCGGTTCGCCGCCGGGCGGAACCTGGATCACGCCGGGCACGACGCCGTGGGAGCGCATCTCGATGGATGCTGTCGGCGTGATCGGCTCGCCTGATAAGCGGTAGCCCGTCCGGTCGCTTCGGGAGGAAATCCTCCAGGTCTGGCTCCAGAAGGCTTCGCCATCTCCGGCGAAAAGATCATGCTCGCCGGCCGGCAGGGCGCGGATCGGCAAAGCACCGTCGACAGTGGCCGGGAAGACATCGCGCAGCGCCACGGCCGGTTCGACGACGGCGAGACCAGAGGCCGGCAACATGACCATCTCTGCGTCCTCGCCGACCGCGATCCGATCGCCCTTCGCCAGGGGCCGGCCGGCATTGCCGCCGAAGCCGCCGCGGAGCGATGTGCTTTGCGAGCCCATGACAACTGGGATATCCAGCCCGCCTCCGAGCGCAACATAGGAGCGTGCAAGCCGCGGAGGCTGTTTCAGTCCGAGAACCTGTCCGGGCTCCGCGAGATAGGCGCACCAGGGAAGCAGTTCCGATCCATCCAGATCGGGATTGCCGTCGGCACCGGTAACGGCAAAGACGACGCGCCGCTCGAAACGCAGGCTGAACGGGAAGGTCTGCACCTCTATCGCGGCGGCATCTTCGTCATTGCCGACGAGAATGTTGCCGATCCGGACCGCGAGCGGATCCATTGCGCCGCTCGCCGATACGCCGATGTCGCGATAGCCGGGGCGGCCAAGATCCTGCACTGTATTGAACGGGCCGCTTTCGATGATCTCGATCATAGCTCAATCCCTGCCGGCAGGAACCGCACCGTATCTCCCGGCGCCATCATCGCGGGGGTCGGTGACGTGGGGTCGAACATCTCAAGCGTCGCGAAGCCAATGGAATTCCAGCCATTCGGACCTGTGAGCATGGCGACGCCGGTCTGCATGCCGCCGATGGTCACGCAGCCCTTCGGCATTTTCAGCGAGGGCACGGTCTTTCGCGGCATGTAGATGCGGGAATCGAGACCATGCAGATAACCGAAACCGGGAGCGCTGCCCAAGGCGAACACACGGTAGGTCGCTTCATGATGGATGCGGACGACCTCGCGGTCGCTCAAGCCTGAGAGATCGCAAAGGGCTGGAAGATCCGTCGCAT
>NZ_JBFUAY010000218.1:0-6838 GCF_056406015.1 Rhizobium sp. P1_E1
GGAAGCTGCCTGCTGTTCGGTCCGCTTGGCGAGATCGTCGGAGGCGGAGCGGATTTCCTGTGCACCGGCCGCGATGGCGCTGGCGTTCTGGGCAACCTTCTGCATGGCGGCACGGAGCTTTTCGACTGCAGAATTGAAGTCGGCTCTGAGCTTTTCGAGAGAGGGAATGAACGGAGTGCCGATCTGCTGTGTGAGGTCGCCGTCAGCCAGCGCCTGCAATGCATCGCCAAGCTGGCCGACAGCCTTGTCCGTCTGCTCGGCAAGGGTGCGGCGTTCATCGGCATCCTGTTCGAGGCGATGCCGCTCCGACACGGCTCTCTTCGCCTCGGCGTCAGCTTCCCGTTCCGCCTTTGCTGAAATTGCGTCGCGCAGCCCTGCTACCGCCCGTGCAAGCTTGCCGATCTCGTCGCCCCGCGCTTCGAGGCGACGATCACCGTTAAGATTACCCTCCGCCATTGCTTTCAGCGAAAGCTGAAGTTTTGCCAGCGGGCCGACGATCGTGCGTGCGGTGACGGCGGCGGCAACCAGTGAAAGAACAGCCGCAATGCCGAGCGCGGTCAGCGCCAATGGCTTGAAGCCGCTTGCCGTGCTGCGAACCTCGCCGCCAATCGATTTGTTCAGCGCTTCCTGATAGTCGATGAATTTGTTGATGGCGCCAAGCCAGGCAACGAAGGCCGGTCGAGCCTGTTCGAGCAGGATCTTGCGGGCAGCCTCGCCGTCGCCCTTCTCCTGCAGTGCAATGATCTGGGCGACCAATGGATTGGTCTTCGCCTGGATGTCCGCGATCTCACCGAGAATGGTCTTTTCCTGTTCCGTCGCACCGGCCGGAGATGCAACCATATCCGCCATGCGCTTTTCATTTTCGGCGTAGGAGGCCGCCAGCTTTTCGATCAATGCCTCGGCGGCCTTCCGTTCATCGGCAGACGTCACCAGGGTGACGTCGCGAATGGCGATTGCCCGATCATGCACGCTGCCGCGATAGTTGATAGCAAACCGCTGCTTCACGCTGTTGACGTCGTTGATGGTTCCAAGCTTATCGTTGATCTGCGCAACTTTTTCCGTCGAATAGATGGTCAAGCCGACCATCAGCAAAAGGAGAACGCTGAAGCCAAGCGCCAAGCGCGCCACAACCCCGAAACTCATGATATTCTTCATATGCACTCTCCCCTCGCGGTGAGGTTTGTTGGAAGGATGTCTCGCAGCCAGGATTGCTTGTCATATCTCGTTCGAATGCCGAGCCTCGGTATGTCTCCGAGTGCATTCCGACAGGCACCCCTGTGCCCGGAATCGCGCTTGAGATACGGAACATCCGTCAAAGCAATAAAAGCCGATTTCATGCGAAGTTCGGGTGCCTGACCCGCCATCATGGCGGAGGTGACGAGCCTAAAGAACGTCGCCCCGATGTCTAAAAAAAATTAGAGGAATATATTTTAGAGAGTGTAAACGGAGCCGACGGAGCATGCTATATCGCCATATCTGGATAGCATTTGCGCTTTTCGGACGGACTATTTGAGGAGCGCTCTCCCGGTGGTTGCGAAATCCGCGGACTCCCCTGCGCAACAAGGCTCTGCGGCTTACCTGCGACTACGCGACGCCGTCCTGGCATCGGGTCGTGATTTGCTGAAAGGTCTCGGCAACGGCATGAATTGCAGCTGCGGTGCCGGAGCGTCGGCGCTTCCGGCTTTAGCTGCGTAGCAGCGGAAGTAGCTGATCGCCCTGCCGCTTGATTTCGGAGAGATACGGCGTGTCGGACAGCACGAAATGGGTGATGCCGAGATCCTGGTATTTGCGCAGCGAGCGGGCGACGTCTTCCGCCGAGCCGACCAGCCAGGTGGTGCCGGCGCCGCCGCCGCCGAACTTGCCCGGGGCGGTATAGAGGTTGTCGTCGAGGACGTCGCCGCGCTCATGCAGATCGAGCAGCCGCTGCTGGCCGACGGCGAGCGCGCGCTGGTGATCGTGCCAGCCGCTGCCCTTGCTTCTGGCCATCTCGGCGACCTTCGCCTCGGCATCGGCCCAGGCCTGTTCGGTGGTGTCCCGGACCAGCGTCGTTATCCGCAGTCCGAATTCCAACGGCGGGAGGTCGCGGTCCAGCTCCCTGCTCAGCGCCTTGAGCCGCGCGATCCGTTCGCGGACACCATCGAGCGGCTCGCCCCAGAAGAGCTGGACATCGGCCTCGGTGGCGGCCACCCGCTCTGCCGCTTCCGAGGCACCGCCAAAATAGAATTTCGGGTGCCGACGGTCGCCGCGGACCTGGATGCGCGGCACCACGGTAGAGTCGGCAACCCGGAAGTGCTCACCCGCCGAAGTGACATTGTCCTCGGTCCACAGTCTGCGGACCAGCCGCATGAACTCCTTGGTGCGGCCGTAGCGATGCGCCTGATCGCCCTCGCTGTCGCCGTAGGCAGCCAGATTGTCCTTGCCCGACACGATGTTGATCCGCACCCGGCCGCCCGTCAGGTGGTCCAGCGTCGACGCCGCGGACGCGAAGTTTGCCGGTCGCCAATAGCCCGGGCGGATCGCAATCAGCGGCTCGAAGGTGGTGGTCCGGGCGGCAAGTGAGGCCGCGACGGTGAACGTGTCGGGACGGCCCCAACCGGTGCCGATGAGCGCGCCCTTCCAGCCATGTTCCTCCAGCGCCCTTGCGTGGCTGGTCAGCGTATCCAGGCTGTTGTGGTTCTCGACAGCGGAATCGCCGCGATGACCGGCTTTGACGTCGTTGGGAATATACCAGAGAAATTCGGAATTATTGCTCATGCATGCTGCAGTTCTGTGTGATTGGAACAAGGAAACCAGGGGGAAGCCCCCTGGGAAATCATACGGCCGCCTGCACCTTTTGCTGCTGCCCCGCCTGAACCACAAAGCCATTCGGCGGGCGCTGAAGGCCCAAGTTCTCCCGCAGCGTCGTGCCTTCATATTCGTGCCGGAACAGACCGCGCTTGCGCAGGATCGGCACGACCTGATCGACGAAATCGGTCAGAGCGGTGGGCAGGATCGGCGGCATGATGTTGAAGGCGTCGGCCGCACCATTCTCAAACCAGCTCTGCATCGCATCGGCGATCTGCTCGGGCGTTCCCACAACCGTCCGATGGCCACGAGCGGTGGCGACCGCCAGATAGAACTGGCGCAGCGTCAGATTGTTGCGCGAGACCAGATCGGAAACCAGCTTGAGGCGGCTTTTGTTGAGTTCGGTATTTTCAGGCAGGGGAGGGGCGGGATCGTCCAGCGAGTAGCCGGAAAGGTCAACTCCCTTGTAGTGGCGGGCAAGGATATTCCAGGCGATGGAGGGATGAACGAGCGATTGGATATGGTCGTAGTTCGCCTGGGCTTCCGCTTCCGTCCCGCCGAGAACAGGGAATATGCCGGGACTGATCAGCAGTTCGTCCGGCCGGCGTCCATAGCGGGCCAGCCGCCCTTTGACGTCGGAATAGAATTCCTGCGCATCCTCGAAGGTCTGGTTGGCGGTAAAGATCATCTCGGCCGTGCGGGCGGCAAGTTCGCGCCCCGGTTCGGATGCCCCGGCCTGCACGATAACAGGATAGCCCTGAACCGGACGGCCGACGTTGAGCGGACCGGCCACCGAGAAGAATTTGCCCTTGTGATCGACGAGATGCACCTTGTCAGGATCGAGATAGACCCCGCTTTCCTTGTCGCGGATAAAGGCATCGTCCTCATAAGAATCCCACAGGCCCTTAACCAGGTCGACGAATTCCTCGGCCCGCTCATAACGATCGGCATGGGCGGGATGGCCTGCGATTGAAAAATTCTTCGAAACATCCGCTCCCGTCGTGACGACATTCCATGCGGCGCGGCCCTTGGAGATATAGTCCAGCGACGCGAACCTGCGGGCGAGGAGGTAAGGGTCCTCGTAGGTCGTCGATGCCGTGGCGACGAAGCCGATATGTTTGGTCACCTGGGAGAGCGCGGCCCAAAGGGTCAGAGGCTCGAAATGCGCGCCCTGGGCGGTGCGGCGAAGCGCTTCCGGGTCCTTGGCGCGGTCCCATCCAGCCGGACTGTCGGCGACGAAGACGAGATCGAATTTGCCGCGTTCGGCGGTCTGCGCAAGCTCGCGGTAGTGATCGATATTGAGGCCGGCATCGGCCTGCGCCTCCGGATGACGCCAGGCGGCAATATGATGGCCGGTCGCCATGATGAATGCGCCAAGCCGCATTTGCCTTTTCGATGTGCTCATTGGCTTATCTCCAGATCAAACTGAACTGTTGCGGATGTCAGGCGGCCTTACGGCCCGGAAGCTCGACCCCGAGCCGGCTCAGAAGGTGGATTCGGAATTGCGCAAAGCGCGGATCGCCGTGGTCGCGCGGCGTCGGCAGATCGATCTTGAGATCCTCGATGAGGCGGCCTTCGTCGAGAACCAGTATGCGGTCGGCCAGCGAAATCGCCTCGTCGACGTCGTGGGTGACGAGCAGCACGGCAGGACGGTGTCTTGCACACAACAGCCGCAGCAGATCGTGCATCTTCAGCCGGGTCAGCGCGTCGAGGGCGCCGAACGGCTCATCGGCGAGAAGCAGGGCCGGTTCGCGCACCAGCGAACGGGCAAGAGCGACCCTCTGCTGCTCGCCACCCGAGAGCTGGTTCGGCCACGCCGTTTCCCGACCCGCAAGTCCTACCTCCGCCAAAGCCTTCCGTCCGGCTTCCTGGCCGAAGGCGCCGGTCAAGCCGAGCGTGACGTTCTGGATGACGCTGCGCCACGGCAGCAGGCGGGCGTCCTGGAAAACCACCGAGAGGCTCTCCGGCGTCTCGAGGGTGCCGGTTCCCTCGACACCATGATCGAGACCGGCAAGAGCCCTGAGGAACGTGCTTTTGCCGGAGCCACTGCGGCCGAGCAGAGCAACGAACTCGCCTTCCTCGATGTCGAGATCGACGCCCTCGAGGATCGTCTTCGTCGCAAACCGGCGTACGAGGTCTCGCACGTGGACGGCTTTGGTGGCGGACTTCAGTTTGCCAGGGTGCGGCGCCATGAGAGGACCCTCCGTTCAAGCAGGCGGACGAGACCATCCGAAACGAGACCGAGCAGCACATAGACCACCAGGCCGACGAGAATGACGTCGGTCTGCCCGTAATTTCGGGCAAGATCGATCATGTAACCGAGCCCGCTGGTGGCGTTGATCTGCTCGACCACGACAAGAGAAACCCAGCAGAGGGTGACGGCAAACCGCAGACCCAGAAGGAAACCCGGCAGGGCGCCGGGCAGCACCACCTGAAGGATGAAGTCCTTCTGTCTCATGCGCAGGGTCTCGGCCAGCTCGACGTAACGGCTGTCGATGCTGCGGAGCGCATTGTGGGTGTGGATGTAAATCGGCACGATCACGGCAAGCGCGATGGTCGTAACCTTCATGCTCTCACCGATGCCGAACCACAGGATCAGCAAGGGGATCAGGGCCAGCGTCGGTATCGCGCGCTTGATCTGGACCGGCCCGTCGATCAGGGCTTCACCGATCCGGGAAAGGCCGGCGATAACCGCCAGGATCGTGCCGATCGGCAATCCGATGCTAAGGCCGAGCAGGGCGCGGGTCGCCGACGTCACGAAATTGTCCTGCAGGCGACCCTGCTCTATGAGCCTTACGAAAGCCTCGATGACAGTCCACGGCGCCGACAGGATGCGCGGGTCGATCCATCCCAATGCCGAACCGACGACCCAGGTCAGGACAAGCAATACCGGCCCGATCTGCAACCCGAAAGGGATCGCGGGTCCGGGACCCAGCCTGCGCCGGGCGCGGGGGCCAGCAGAGCTAGCCGCGCCAACCGCCTTTGCCACGCGTGAGCCTCCATGCGCAACTCTCCCGCTTGTTGTCAGGGATAGTTTCGCCTCATCTGCATCCCAAGTGGTTGCCATGTTTCAGATCTCCTCTCCGAAGGAATGTCGAACGTTACTGGCTCTTGGCCAAAGCCGCGGCACCGAGCTTTTCGAAGCGGTTGTCGAAAATCTGCTCTACATTGAAGGGTTTGTAGCCGAGCTCGTCCGCCAGCAGGTTGATGGTTTCCTGGTGGCGCTTCTTCACTTCGCTCCAATCGGCGGGAACGATCTGTTCGCCGGTCAGCTTGACGAGAAACTCCCCGTCCTCCTGGCTAAGGCCCTGCTGACCGACGTAATATTCCTTGATCCAGAGATCCGGGTTCCGGTTCACCCATTCGGTGGCGCGTGCCCACAGACCGACATATTCGGCGAGAGCTGCCGCCTTGGCGGGGTCGTCCAGAACCCATTGCGGCGCATAAAGATGGCTCGGATCGTCCCGCAGGCCATGCTCCACGAGGGTCGCACCATCGGGTCCGTATTGGGTGATATAGCGCCTGATGTAAACGCCGCCGAGCGGTGCGATGTCGACTTGCTTGCTCGCCAATGCCTTCGGATAGACGTCGCTGGTGCTTGGCAGTTCCACCAAGGTGACGTCGCCGCTCTTCAAGCCTGCGGCATGGAGGGCACGCAGAACGAGCGTGCCCTGAGCCTGCCCCGGGCTGAAGGCGATGCGTTTGCCGCGGAAATCCGCCAGCGTCTTGACGGCCGCGCCTGGCGCGATGCCGAAGCGGTAGATGGGATTGGCAATCGGGTCACGGCGTTCGCGATAGGCGATGTTGCGGACGGGCAGGTTGTTCCAGTTGGCGAAGATCGAGGGGATCTCGGCCACCGATCCGACATCGAGCGCATGAGCGCGGAAAGCTTCCGACGTCTGCGGCCCGCCGCTGATATTGGCCCATTTGACTTCAAAACTGAGCTCTTTATCGAGGCCGGACACCTCGAGAGCTTTCTGAGTGACCGGATCGCCGATCGTCAGCACCGTGCCTGGCGGCACTTTGGAAAGCAGGGGGGCGTCTGCCTGGGCTG
>NZ_JBFUAY010000219.1:0-6811 GCF_056406015.1 Rhizobium sp. P1_E1
CACTTGCTCGACGACGGCAAGCAGCATGACGACCAATGCAGGCGATCTGCTTGGTGAGCTCAACACAATCAAGGGCCCGTCCTGCACCGATGCGGCGCTGCGGGTGCTCGGCCTGTCTTTTGCGGGCTGGAATGTGATTGCCGGAATCCTGCTCGCCGCCTTCGCCTTTGTCGGCGTTCGCAAGGCGGCCTCGTAAAATTGTCCAGCAATTCAAAGCGCTGCAGCGTCCGTTGCGCGTCTGAAAGGACGCGCAACGCGTGGGCCGTTCGATCAGGGCTGCAGTTCGGTATCCCAGTAGAGATAGTCGAGCCAGCTTTCATGCAGATAGTTCGGCGGGAACAGCCGGCCGTTATTGTGCAGATCCTGCACCGTCGGCTGATAGGGCTTCTGCGCCGGGAACATGCCTGCCTGCTTCGGAAGCTTGCTGCCCTTGCGCAGATTGCAGGGCGAGCAGGCTGCCACGACATTTTCCCAGGTGGTCTCGCCGCCATGGGCGCGCGGGGTGACGTGGTCGAAGGTCAGGTCGTCATGGGCGCCGCAATACTGGCACTCGAACCGGTCGCGCAGGAAGACGTTGAACCGGGTGAAAGCGGGATTGCGGGACGGCTGAACGTAAGTCTTCAGGCACACGACACTCGGAAGACGCATCGAAAAGCTCGGCGAAGAAACCGAATGTTCATATTCTGCTATGATGTTCACACGGTCGAGAAATACCGCCTTGATCGCGTCCTGCCAGGACCACAACGACAAGGGGTAATAACTCAGCGGCCGGTAGTCAGCGTTCAGGACGAGCGCCGGCAGGGCCTGTGGGGAGACTGCAATCGTCAAGGGACTCTCCTGATCGATTCGGCATCTGCACCTGTATATTAGGCCGGTTGTTACAGGATTGTGAAGTCCAATAAATTCAGAGGATAAAGGCAATTTGAAGAGTGTTGCCGATCAGCCGATCGGCACCATGTCACGGCGCATCTTCGTGGCGTAGTAGGCCCAGAAAAGTCGTGCCGCCACCGAGCGCCACGGCGACCAGACTTCCGAAAGCTCAGCAAGCGCCTTCGCCTGCGGCCGTGCCGCAAGACCGAATGCCGCCCCGACGGCATTCTGCAGCGCGACATCGCCGGCCGGGAAAACATCGGCATGGCCGCCGCAAAACATCAGATAGACCTCTGCCGTCCACGGCCCGACGCCCTTCAACGCCGTCAGTTCGCCAAGCGCCTCGCCCGGCGGTTTCAGGCAGAGCCCGGAGAGATCGAGGCGGCCGGAGGCGACCGCTTCGGCGATCCGTGACAGCGTCTCGGCCTTGGCGCGCGACAGGCCGAATTCGCGCCATGCCTCGGCGTGAAGCAGTGCGTAACCTTCGGCCGTCAGCGAACCGTCCGCCGGCAGCATGCGCCGCCAGATCGCGTCGGCGCTGGCGCGCGACACCATCTGCGAGACGATGATATGGGCAAGGCCGGCAAAGCCGGGCTCGCGCAATCGCAGCGGAATGGGCCCGGCCTCCGCGGCGATCGGCGCAAGGCGCGGATCGAGGCGAAGCAACGCTTCGAGCCCCTGCCTCACATCGTCCTCGTTGCGGATGATCTGCACTTTGCCTCGCAGTGGTTCAAAAACCGAATCCATGGCAGAAGAAAGCATGACCACGAGTGAGCGTCAAAAACCCGTCTTTCGTTTTGCGCCGAGCCCCAACGGACCGCTGCATCTCGGACATGCCCTCTCGGCCCTGCTGAACCGCGACATGGCGGAGGCCGAAACAGGCCGCCTGCTGCTGCGCATCGAGGATATCGACCAGGCGCGCTGCACACCTGAGTTCGAGGCCGGCATCCATAGGGATCTCGAATGGCTTGATATCAGTTGGGAGAGCCCGGTGCGGCGCCAGTCGGAACATTTCCCCGAATATCAGGCGGCGTTGCACACGCTGATCGAGCGCGGGCTGGTCTATCCGGCCTTTCTGACGCGCGGCGAGGTGAAGGCGCGCATCGTTGCCTACGAGGCAGCGGGTGATCCCTGGCCGCGCGATCCCGACGGCACTCCGCATTATCCGGCAATTGATCGCGAGCGTCCGGCAGACGAATGGCGGGACATGCTGACCTCGGGGAAGAAACATGCCTGGCGGCTCGATATGCGCAAAGCGCTCGACCTGATCGGCGAGCTGCTGTTCTGGACGGAAACCGGCGACGGCAGGACAGGTGAGATCGCCGCCGAGCCCGACGTCTGGGGCGACGTCATCCTGTCGCGCTCGGATGCGCCATCGAGCTATCATCTGTCGGTGGTCATCGACGATGCGCTGCAGGGCGTGACCCACGTCGTGCGTGGGCTCGACCTCTTCCACGCGACATCGGTGCACCGGCTGTTGCAGGTGCTGCTCGGCCTGCCACAGCCGGTCTATCACCATCATCGTCTCGTTCTCGACGCCGACGGCCGCAAGCTTTCGAAAAGCCAAGGCGACAGCGGGCTTGGCGAATTGCGTGCCCGGGGCATGTCAGGGGCGGATGTTCGCCGCCTTGTCGGGCTCTGATTGCCTTTCGACACGCTCTCTGCCGACGATCGAAAGCGTGTGGGAGAACATCCGGAAGACGCGGAACTTGATCAGCGCCGCATTGATCTCCGCGCCGATGATGAAGATGACGCCGACCATGTAGAGGAAGATCAGCACGATCATGACAGAGGCGAGACCGGCATAGGTTGCCGTATAGTTGGCGAAGGTCGCGAGATAATAGGCAAAGATCAGCGCGCCGGCGAGCCAGAGAAGCAGCGTCAGCAAGACGCCGGGAATGACGTCGAAGACTCGCCGCTTGCCGGCCGGCAGCCAGAGATGCATGACCAGCAGTCCGACCGTCAGAACCACCAGCGTGCCATAGATGCGCCAGCTGAAGACGATATCGAGGGTATCGGCAAACAGCGGAAACCACTTCCTGGAATAATCGAGCGCCAGCGGCAGGGCGACGAGCAGAATGCTGATCGCCGTGAAGATGATGACTGCGATCAGCACGTAGCCCAGGCTGGCGAGACGCGTGAAATACCAGGGCCGCGTTTCCTGCACCCGGTAGGCGCGATTGAGCGAGATGCGCAGCGCCTCGACGCCGTTCGAGGCGAAATAGGCGGCCGCCAGCACCGAGATCGTCAGCAGCCCGCCGCGCGGAATGGTCAGCACCTGCAGCACCTGGTCGGCAAGCGGCTTGGCGATCGCCTCGGGCCAGGTGTCGAAGATCAGGTGGATGGCGGTCGAGGAAAACTGATCGGCGCCGAGGAAGCTTGCAAGCGCCGTGCCGAAGATCAGGAAGGGAAAAACCGCAAGCAGGCTCGACAGCGCCACGTGACTTGCCATGGCGAAGCCGTCGTCCTCGACCATGTGACAGATCGCGTCATAGATCACGTCGTAGATCGTGCGCAGCACCTTCAGCATTCCGTCTCCGGCTTTCCAGATTGTATCCTCTGGCCGAATATGGGAAACGAGTCCCATTTTGTACAGGAATCATTCCATGGCGGAGCAGCGCACCATCGTCGTGACCGGATGTTCGTCCGGTATCGGCGCTCATTGCGCACGGGCGCTGAAAGCAGATGGTTGGCGTGTGTTCGCGACGGTGCGCAAGCCGGACGATCTCAAGGGGTTGGAAGCGGAAGGCATCGAAGCCTTCCTGATGGACTATGCCAGGACCGAGACGATTTCCGACCTGGTCGGCGCAGTTCTGGAACGCAGCGGCGGTCGTATCGACGCGCTCTTCAATAACGGCGCCTACGGCCAGCCGGGCGCCGTCGAGGATCTATCGACGGCAACGCTGCGCGCGCAGTTCGAGGCGAATTTCTTCGGCTGGCACGAGCTGACGCGGCAGATCATTCCGCTGATGCGCAAACGCGGAGAGGGGAGGATCGTGCAATGTTCGTCGATCCTCGGCATTGTCCCCTATCGCTTTCGCGGCGCCTACACCGCTTCCAAATTCGCGCTGGAAGGTCTCAGCATCACCCTGCGCATGGAGCTGCAGGGCAGCGGCATCCATGTCAGCCTGATCGAGCCGGGACCGATCGCCACGCGGTTCACCGCCAATGCGCTCGCCAAGATCAAGGAGCATATCGATCTCGAGAATTCGCCGCACGCGGTCGATTACACCAGACAACTGGCGAGACTCGACGGATCGGGGCCGGTCAACCGCCATAAACTCGGCCCGGAAGCGGTCTATTCCGTGTTGAAACACGCATTGAACTCGAAAAATCCGAGGCCACATTATCCTGTAACGACTCCGGCTAAGCAGGGCATGTTCCTGAAGCGGCTGCTTCCGGCAGACCTCTTCTACCGCCTGATGCGCTGGACGGACTGACTGAGAAAGCTGAACGCTATGTCCACGGTCACCTATATCCTCGCAATCATCGTCATGGGCGTCGTCGCCCTCGTCCTGATCCGCGGTCTCTTCAACATGATGAAGGGCGGCGATGCCAACCGTTCCAACAAGCTGATGCAGCTTCGTGTGCTGTTGCAGGCGATCGCCGTCGTCCTGATCATGCTGACGCTCTGGCTGACCGGCGGCGGCCGCCCGACCTGACCGGACTTCAAGGGGGAAACCATGGTCAAGCTCAACAAGATCTACACGAAAACAGGCGATGACGGCACGACCGGGCTGGTTTCCGGCCCGCGCCGGCTAAAAGACGATCTGCGCGTCGAGGCCTACGGCACGATCGATGAGGCCAATTCCGCGATCGGCCTGGCGCGGCTGCACACGGCCGGCTTGCCCGAACTCGATGCCATGCTGATGTCGATCCAGAACGATCTCTTCGATCTCGGCGCCGATCTCGCCACCCCTGACACCGGTGAGCCACCGGCCTATGAGCCGCTGCGGATCGCCGAGACGCAGGTCGACCGCGTCGAGCACGACATCGACCGGCTGAACGCCGGTCTGGAGCCGCTGAAATCCTTCATCCTGCCAGGTGGCAGCCCGGCTGCCGCCCATCTGCATCTTGCCCGCACGATTGCGCGGCGCGCCGAGCGTTTGATGGTCGCGCTTGCCCGCACCGACGGCGAAATCGTCGGCGAAGCGGCGATGAAATACGTCAATCGCCTCTCCGATTTCCTCTTCGTCGCCGCGCGTCATGCAAATGACCAGGGCCATGCGGATGTACTTTGGGTTCCGGGAAAAAACAGATAGGCTTGCCTCGATCACGATCGCCGGGGCGCCTTTATGTTCATACCACTTCACGATGCCAATACGCTGAAATATATCAAGGTTCAGTGGGTGACGCTCACGCTGATCGCGCTGAATATCGCGGTCTGGCTTTTGACCAGCCTGGAGAGCGAACAGGCAGCCCAGGCGACGACCGTCGGGCTCGGCTACATCCCGGCGATTGCCTTCGGCCATGCGATGCTGGCGCAGGGACTCGAAATCGTGCCGGAACCGCTGACCTACCTCACCTATGCCTTCGTCCACACCGGCTTCTGGCATCTGGCCGGTAACATGATCTTCCTCTGGGTCTTCGGCGACAACGTCGAGGATGCGATGGGACATCTGCGCTTCCTGATTTTCTATCTCGTGTGCGCCGCCGCCGGCGCGCTTTGCCACGGCCTGCTGACCATGACCTCGGAAGCGCCGCTGGTCGGCGCATCGGGGGCGGTCTCCGGCGTCGTTGCCGCCTATGTCTTGCTGCATCCACGCGTCAGGGTCTGGGTGCTGGTGTTTTTCCGTGTGCCGTTGCCCCTGCCGGCCTTCGTGCCGCTGCTTTTGTGGATAGGACAGCAATTCTTCATGCTGGCGATCGCACCTGACGGCGACGTTTCCTGGGGGGCGCATGTCGGCGGCATCCTGGCCGGGGCTTTCCTGATCCTGGTGTTGCGCCGACCTGGTGTGCCGCTCTTCGACCGGCAGATCGTCACGCCCCGCGCCGTCAGAAACGACACAGGCGCCGGCCCGGCCATCGCAGCCGGCACGGACGGGCGGACGGCACAGCGATTTCCCTGGGGCCGTCGCTGACGACAATATTGACGTGAACGTAAACGTCCATATATTGCCGAGGCAAATTGCCCGTCGGCGTCATGGAAGCGTTGAATTTGGAGGAAAAACGCGTATCCATGTCGCCATTCGACAATCGGAGCGGCGCCCAAGCGCGCATTTTCTAAAAAGCCTCTGAAGCCAGTTTCTCCTGAAGGAAGGACCCCATGAAGATACTCGTCCCAGTCAAACGGGTTGTCGACTACAACGTGAAGATCCGGGTGAAGCCGGATGGCACGGGTGTCGAGCTTGCCAATGTGAAGATGTCGATGAACCCGTTCGACGAGATCTCGGTGGAAGAGGCGCTGCGGCTGAAGGAAGCCGGCAAGGCTGAGGAAGTGGTCGTGGTGTCGATCGGTCCTGCCAAGGCCGAGGAGACGCTGCGCACCGCACTCGCCATGGGCGCCGACCGGGCGATCCTGGTCGAGACCGACGATCAGATCGAGCCGCTCACGGTTGCCAAGATCCTCAAGGCTGTGGCCGATGCCGAACAGCCCGGGCTGATCATCGTCGGCAAGCAGGCGATCGATGACGACAGCAACCAGACCGGCCAGATGCTGGCAGCACTGCTGGGCATGCCCCAGGCGACCTTCGCCTCGAAGATCGAGATCGGTGACGGCAAGGCTCAGGTGACCCGCGAAGTCGATGGCGGCCTGCAGACGATCGAGATCAAGCTGCCGGCGGTCGTCACCACGGATCTGCGCTTGAACGAACCGCGCTATGCCTCGCTGCCGAATATCATGAAGGCGAAGAAGAAGCCGCTCGACAAGAAGACGCCTGATGATTTCGGCATCTCGACCACGCCGCGCCTCAAGGTCTTGAAGACCGAGGAGCCGTCGGGC
>NZ_JBFUAY010000220.1:0-6795 GCF_056406015.1 Rhizobium sp. P1_E1
AACTTGTCCTTGATGCTGCGTTCGACGATCAGCCGCGATCCGGCAACGCAGCTCTGCCCTGTCGCGGCGAAGATGCCCGCGACCTGAGCATTGGCAGCGCTCTCGAGATCCGCGTCGGCAAAGACGATGAATGGCGACTTGCCGCCAAGTTCAAGCGAGGTGGAGGCGAGGTTTTCGGCCGAGTTGCGAACGACGTGCCGGGCGGTTTCTGGACCGCCGGTAAAAGCGACGTGCGCGACCTTCGGATGGCGGCCGAGGGCGGCGCCGCAGGAGGCGCCGAAACCCGTGATGATGTTGACGACGCCGGCGGGAAAGCCTGCCTCGTGCACGAGCCGCGCAAATTCGAGAAGCGGCGCCGGCCCGTCTTCCGAGGCCTTGACCACCATCGTGCAGCCGGCCGCAAGCGCCGGGCCGATCTTCACAGCCGACAGGAAGAGCTGGCTGTTCCACGGCACGACCATCGCAACGACGCCGATCGGCTCGCGGCGAAGCCAGACATCCATGTCGGGCTTGTCGATCGGCAGGTAGGCGCCTTCGATCTTGTCGGCGATACCGGCATAATAGCGATAGTATTCGGCGACATAAGCGATCTGCGCAGATGTCTCGCGGATGATCTTGCCGGTGTCGCGTGTCTCCAGTTCGGCGAGGACCTGCGCGTTGGCGGCAACCAGGTCGGCCAGCTTGTAGAGCAGCTTGCCGCGTTGGGTGGCCGTCAGTTTCGGCCAGGCGCCTTCGTAAAGCGCCCTGTCGGCCGCGTTGACAGCCCGATCGACATCCCCTTCGCGCGCTTCGGGCATATCAGCCCAGACCGCGCCGGAGGCGGGATCGATGCTCGGATAGCTGGCCTCGCCATCTGAAAATTCGCCATCGATGTAGTGCTGGAAACGCCGCATGGTGTTACTCCTGAAATGCTGGCATGACCTCGGTGATGAAGCGTTCGAGCGACGCCTTCTTGCGCTCGAAGCTCATGCCGGTGTCGATCCAGAAGGAATATTCGTCATAGCCGAGCGCTTCATAGGCCTTGAGCCGGGCGATGACGGTCTCAGCGTCGCCAACGACATTGTTGGTGCGCATGACCTGGTCGGACAGCATCGCGTTTGCTCTGACCTGTTCGTCCGGGATCCGTTCGATCAGACCCTGGGTAACCGGCTTCTCATTCTTGAACCAGGCGAAGAAATAATTGTAGTAGACGCTGAGTTCATGGGCGGCTTGCGCGACATCGTCCTCTGACGAGCCGACATAGGTATGGCGCAGCAACATGATCTTGGGCCGCTCGATCTCGGGATTCTTGGCGCATGCATCGTTGAAGCGCTCCATCAACGACTGAACCTCGTCGTCGCCCTGCCAGAGGGGCGTCACCTGAACGTTGCAGCCGTTGGCGACGGCAAATTCGTGCGAGTTCGGATCGCGCGCTGCCACCCATATGGGCGGGTTCGGCTGCTGCAGCGGTTTCGGCGCCGACGTGGTCGACGGAAACTTGAAGAATTCCCCGTCATGCGCGTAGTCGCCGGCCCATATGCCTTTGACCGCCGGGATGAGTTCGCGCATGCGCTGGCCAGCACCCCAGGCATCGAGACCGGGCAGCAGACGTTCGTATTCGAAGGAATAGGCTCCGCGCGCGATGCCGATGTCGAGTCGTCCATCGCAGATGATGTCGGCCATGGCCGCCTCGCCGGCGAGTTTGATCGGATGCCAGAAGGGGGCAATCACTGTTCCCGTCCCAAGCCGTGCCCGCGATGTGCGGCGCGCCAGATCGGCAATGGTCACGAAAGGGTTGGGCGCAATGGTGAAATCCATGCCATGGTGCTCACCCGTCCAGATCGCGTGCATGCCGCCCCTGTCGGCGATCTCGCAGAGCGCGACGAATTCCTCATAGAGGCTCTTGTGGCTTTGGCTGGCGTCGAGCCGTTCCATATGGACGAAGAGGGAGAACTTCATGCTTTTGCGTCCTTGGCTGGAATTGGGTGTACAGTGCCGCCGGTCTCGTCGCCGAAATAGACTCCGAAATTGCCGATCGAGCTTTCCATCGCGAAACGGTTGACGATATCGGCAGTCGAACTGGTCTTGAACTTTGCCGCAACCAATGCGTCAGGCTTCAGGAACCTGCCGCCGGCAGGCTCGCCCTCTCCGGCAACGGCGTGATAGACAATGTGCTGCTTGCCGTCGCTCTTGCCCTCATAAACCGAATAGAGAAAGCCGATGCTGACCTTCAGCCCGGTTAGTGTCTCCAGGTATTTTTGCAGTGCCTCGGTCGGGCTGCCGTCATGGGCGTCGACACTTGGCAGGCAGAGCACATCCTCGCCGAGCAGCAGAACTTCCCCGCGCCGCTCGACAACGGCCGCAAGTTCCATATTGCCTTCGCTTGCCGCGGACACTGCCTTGCTTGCGAGCGTCGGCGTGAAATAACCGCCACGCGCATAACCGAGACCGTTGCGGCCGCTATTGTCGAAAGCTTCGATGCGCCCCATCAAGATGACGTGGTCGCCAGCCTCGATGACCTGCTCCATGGCACATTCGAACCAGGCCGCCACGCTTGAGAATATCGGGCAGCCTGCCGATCCCCTCGCCCACTCGACCGCCGCGAATCTATCCTCGACCGGTCGCGCAAAGGTGTTCGACACGTCTTTCTGCGTTTCCGAAAGCACGTTGATCGCAAAATGCTGCGCTCCGGTCATGATGGCGAAATTGCGCGACGTCTTGGCAAGGCAGACGAGGAGAAGCGGTGGATTGAGCGAGACCGAGGTGAAGGAGTTCGCCGTGAAGCCGATCGGATTTCCGTCCCCGTCGCAGGCGGTGACGACAGTCACCCCGGTCGGAAAAGCCCCGAATGCATCTCGCAGCGCTCTTGGGTCGACAGTCTGGATTGTCATCGTTCATCCTCCCCGAACGACAGCCACTCAGCGAGCAGCGAATTTACGATATCAGGCGCGGTCAGGTTCACCATATGACGATGGCCTTCGACGATGCGGGCATAGCCCCGCGGCGCAAGCTCGGCCATTTGCGTTGCCATCAAGGGCGTCGAGTTCGGATCATCGGACCCCGTCAGAAACAGGGCCGGACCAGCCACGTCTTTCCAGCCGTCAGCATAGGTCTCGTCTCCTCCCGCGAAGGCGGCGTAGGCAACGGCATATCCCTGGGGATCGACGAGGTTCAGCCATTTTCGTGTCAATTCACGCGCAGTGACGCTGTCCGCATCCTCGCCGAACCAGCGGGCCAGAGGGCCTTCCTTGTCGACGCCCGATACCGGAATGGCCGCGGCGCGCGAAAGCACGGCGGCCTTTGCCTCGGGGTCACGCCTGTAGACACCGTTGAGGTAAGCGACGCGGCTGATACGCTCGCCAAAGGTCGCGGCTGCCCCTCCCGAAACCAGTGCGCCCATTGAGTGCCCGGCAACATTTGCCGTGCCGATTGCCATCTCGTCGAGAAAGCGTCCGAACCAGGCGACGAACTCCTCGAGCCGACTGCCCACCGGCAGCTTTGCGCTTTCCCCATGTCCCGGCATATCGACAGCGATGACGCGATGGCCTGCAGACAGGAATGCGATCTGCGGAGCCCAGGCCTCAAGCCGCATGCCGACGCCGTGAATGAGAACCAGCGGCTCACCGCTGCCGGCCTCATGATAGGCCGTTCCGCTTGCCGTCGTCTTTCGGGGCAATGCACCGGCGGCGTTTGTTGCTGCAGCGGTGCGTGTCGTCGATTCGGCCGTCAGCATCTCATAGCTGCTCCCTCAAACGCCCGCAGGATTGGCAACGTCCTGCCCCAGGTCTTTCAGATCCTGGTAGCGGTCGCCGATGCGGTGATGCGGGCGCCCGCCTATCGAAGCGCCGAGAGCCACGACGATCTCATCGGCAGCAGGCGCATCGGGGATCGACGTCTGGATGGTCAGGTAGTGCGAACGGCGGCCTTCATCGTTCTTGTCCATCAGCGGGATCATGATCGGCGCATTGGCCGGACCGCGTGTGTTGCAGAAGGCGAGATAGGACTTGGCGCCGACGGCCTGGCGATAAAAATTGCCGAAGCGCAGCGTGTGGATGAGCGCGGACCCGTGTTCGATCTCGCCGTCCAGGCCGACGACAGCGGACTTTCCATATCCTTCGACAGCCTCGCCGGACCCGACCGCATCGATGATCATCTTGGTCAGCAACTCGCCGAGCACTGGAGCGCCTGCGTGAATCTCGGGCTTGAGGTCGTCGACAAAGCCGCGCCCTGCCCAAGGATTCTTCACGACCGCAAAGGCGGTAAACAGCTTCAGCGGAACCGCAGCGGCCTTGCCGCCTTCGATCAATGTCGTTTCGATCTGCAGTCCCGTCTTGCGAATTTGAATGGCCATCGAACACCTCATCTCTCAGTTTCGTATTATGGTATACCATAATATATGAGTGTCAAGTTGGCTCCTGCATGGACGCAGTTCAGGCCGAGGCGGAGATTTTCAATTTAGCGCGCGTGTGCTCTCAGGCTTGGAAAGCGCCTCTTCTTTTCAGCTTATTGTCAGCAGCCACAGACCCCGCAACGGCAGCGCCGAAGGCTCACGGCAAGTCCGGAGGTCACGATTGTCCCAGTTCATATGATACCGCCTTATGTATTATTTATTATGGCATACCATCACATTGAGCAAAGTTGGGTGTCAAGCTTGGAGTGCGGAGTCTGCTAAATTGCTTGGAATATGATTGCGCCTGCTGGAGTGACATCGACAGATGCTCGGTGCCGGCGCTTTGCCATGCGCCTGCGACGAAGACGACAGCGAGTCCGCCGCGCCTAGTCGGCAGGCTTCTTCGCCGACAGCACCGCTTCGGCAATCGCGCTCGCGGCGGCGACGTGATCCATCGCCGCCCGGTAAGCCCCCTCGCCGTCACCGCGGCGGATGGCGTCCACGATCTTCGACATMTGCAGCGGCCCTTCGATGCCGCGCCTCTCCGTCTTGATCGTCATCGAGCGCAGGTGGTTTATGCGGACGGTGAGGAGATTGACGACACCCCAGGCAACGTTCCTGTCAACCATCGTGAACAGCGTGTGATAGAAGGAAGAGGTGTTCGTCAGCACAGCCGACATATCGTTGTCGCGGTAACTGTTGCGTATCCCGGCCAGCGATTCCTCCAGCGCAGCGACGATCTCGGGGCTGCGGCGCTCCGCGCACAGCCGCGCCGCCATGCCTTCCAGCGCGCCACGGATCTCATAGATCTGCTTGGCTTCCTCGATGTCGAGCTGCGCGACGATCGGCCCCTTGTTCGGCAGATTGGCGACAAGCCCTTCCGATTCCAAATGCCTCAGAACCTCGCGCACGACTGTTCGGCTGACGCCGAGCTGGGCGCAGAGGTCACGCTCGACAAGGCGATCTCCGGGACGGAAATATCCGTTGACGATCGCCTCGCGGACCTTGTCGAGCGCCAATTCCCGCAAGGTCTTTGCAGGACGCTCAACTCTAATTGCGTCCTTCAGAGCACCGCTCATTCTGTACCTCAGTGTTGGACTTTGCACGCTCAACTTCCGCCRCGGCAGCCGAATGCAAGAATCGTATTATGGCGTACCAGATACTGTAGCTGTCGGCGGCCGGCAATTCAACAAGCGCCGTGCCGACCTATAGGGCCGCGCGTCTTTCAGACGTGCAAAGGACGCTGTAGCACTTAGATCTGCTGCTCTAGAAGTCGCGAGCTAGCCTCTTGAAACAATCTCCTCGACCACGGCCTTGGCCTGCACCCGGATATCCGGAACGGCCGTGATCTCCCAGAATTGCCCCGCCGTCAGGGCGCCGACCGCGAATAGTCGGGCAGGCGAGATCCGGGACGAGGCTATCACCTCGGAAGCGGCATCCACCTGGATTCCGAGGCCAAGAGGATCGGGGACGATCAACTCAAAGCGGCTCATTTCCTTCAAAAGCGGTGAATGACTGATCCCGGCCCGCTCCATTCCCGTGCAGTTGACGAGCCAGTCCGCCCTGATCTCGGCGATCTCTCGCGTCGATCTGACCCTGTAGCTGGCAGCAAGCCGCCCCTCCTCGGCTCCGAGCGATTTCAGGAAGCCCGCGTGGAAGCGAACGGTTCCGTCTAAGACCAGCTTCTCAAACCTGTCGAACACGTCAGGCGCGACCCGGTGACGATGAATGTTCCACCATGGAAGCGCATGCCTGAGGAAGCGTGCCCGCTCCTTGTTCGAAAGCCGTTGCCAGAGAGCCTGCGTTGCAGGCCTCAGGCCGTCCATCACGGCTCGCCAGTCGGTAACCGTCCTGCTCTTCCCCCGCAGGGTCTTCAATATGCCGCTGATCGTCTCCGGAAGCCTCTCGACGTCGATCGGCAGAGGCACCGGCGGCTTCCACGCGTGTCCGAGCGGTGCGAGCCCGCGCCGCGAAAGCACATCAATCTTGCCGCTGTGGCCATGGGCGCGAAGTGCGAGAACCTGATCGATCATCGTCAAGCCGGATCCGAGGATACACACCGCATCGGATGGTGCGACGCGCCTCAGCCACGAAAGCCGCCACGGGTTCTCGATGACCCGTGATCGCAGCGATGGCGGGACGCCATCCGGATCGACCGGAAGGCTCGCGTTACCGACACCGAGGCAGAGCACCAC
Organism: Rhizobium sp. P1_E1; assembly: GCF_056406015.1. NCBI lineage: Bacteria > Pseudomonadati > Pseudomonadota > Alphaproteobacteria > Hyphomicrobiales > Rhizobiaceae > Rhizobium > Rhizobium sp. P1_E1. The sequence goes on from NZ_JBFUAY010000220.1 coordinate 6,565, forward strand.
GTTCTTCCCGGCAATCTCGTCACCATTGCCGAGATGGAAGGCCAGCGTGCTGCTATAGCGTTCAACGCATCCCGCCGCCTTGGCTTTGATGAAATCGACCCGGCAACGGCCGTCCCGCTTTCGAAGCAGCCGTGCAAGCGTATCGCGAACATAAAGACCGTAATCGCTGCGCGAGGCGAAATCTCCTGCCTGCGTCAGGCGTCCATGGCTTTTCAGCCAGTCGACAAAGTC
>NZ_JBFUAY010000221.1:0-6780 GCF_056406015.1 Rhizobium sp. P1_E1
CTGTTTAGCCTCTCCCTCTGAACCCTGTGCCTTCTTTGGGGGCAGCTTTCTTTCGACCGGCTTTTTTTCCGCGGGCTTTTCCAGCTTCGGTTTTGGTTGTGGCGTGGCGATCTCTACAGGCGGTTCCGGCTCGGGAGAAATCGCGGCCGTTTCGACAGGCTTGATCTCTTCCGGCTCGGATTGCAACGCGGTTGCGACCGGTGGTTCGGCGGATGTTACCGGTATCTCCGGAGACTGCTCCGGCACGACTGTCGACATTGGCTGCGCAACTGAAGTTTCCGCAGGGGTTTCCGACACGAGCACCTCCAGTTCCGCAGTCGTCACCGTCTCCGCTGACTGGCGCGTCACCTCCTGCGTGGGCTGAACGGCCTCGACCGGCTCTGCAGCAGTCGGCTGGACAGTTTCCGGTTGGACGGCCTCCGGCCGCATTTCCGCTGTTTCCACTGGCTTGACCGTGTCGGGTTCGACAGCTTCCGGAACAATTTCTTGCTGTATAGTCACCTCGGTCTCGCCGGCTGCGCTCTGATCAGCATCAGAACTGCCGAGCATCACGACACTGATCGCTTCGCCTGCCTTTGTCTCCTCCGGCGCCTTAGGGAAGGCAATGATTACTACAGCGGCCAGCGTCGCGTGGAAAATCAGCGAACTAACGCAGGCTAGCGCCACCCGTCGCCGCACCGGCTTCTTCTCGTCTTCCTGCTTTTCCACCGCCGCATCCATCGGCGGCGCAGGAACGGAGGCTATCGGCTCGGCTTCCGGATGATCGGGAAAGGAGGGTATCTGCGTGAAACGCGCATAGTGGACCACCGCCTCGCCAGCCGGCTGCCGCTGCACATTGCGCAGGTCGGAAAGCTCGTGGCCGGGATGCATGTTATTGTCGTTCAGACTGCCGTCAGCGTCCGGCTCCCCGATGAGCACCTGTCTCGATCTGGACTTCGCTGAAATTGCCATTTGTATGCCTCGGACAGTCTGACCATGCCCGCCGGGATTCATTCCCGGCGTATTCTTAGCCCTCGAAGGGAACGGAAATCTGTGAACGGGTGACGAGACCCTTCATGCATTCGCCCGTCGCCGGGCCGTCGCAGACCGGCGTGTCGTTGATGATGATGCGCGTGACCGTTTCGCACTTCACATTCGGCATATCGAACTGGCGCACGCGCTTCTTGCCCTTCGGCAGATCGCGGAAATCGAGCACGGTGATGCGGTCGACGGCATTCTTGTCGTTGAAGAAAGCGAGCTCGAAGGAGATCTTGTTGATCGGCGCCTGAAGATTGTTCTCGGCGACGAAGGTCATCATGCAGCCCTTTTGCGACGGCGCCAAAGCGTTGAGTTCGACATCCAGCTTGGCGGTTGCCGCATCCTGCGCCTGGCATACGCTTGAAACCGCCATCACCATGCCGGCTGCAACAGCCGCAAACCTAACCGTCATCATCTTCTCCGCCATTGTCGCGAACCGCCGCCAGGTGGCTTCGTATCAGCAATCTCAAAAACTTGACTGTATTAGTCTCCTATTGCGTCTTTAAAAAACTATGAGTAAGAAAGTCAAGATAATTGTCATCACAACCGGGGACCGTGATCACCGGTCTCACGGAATTGCCAACTGAAATGATGGTTGAAAAGCCAGATAACTTTAAGCACGTGCCGCTGAGCGAGCCTGCGGCGCAGCACCGGATCGTCGAAAGCGCGGATCTCTTCCGCGGAACGAACGAGATCATGATTAGACACGACGGCTTGGTCTATCGCCTGAAGATCACCCGTCAGGGCAAGCTCATTCTCAATAAGTAGGGTAGGACATGACCGAACAGACAAGACCGGCGCCAGCCGAAATCCGTGCGTTTCGCGCCGAGAATCCGAAAATGCGCGAGCGCGATATCGCCGCGCAGCTGAAGATTTCCGAGGCAGCCCTCGTCGCCGCCGAAACCGGCATCAGCGTGACCCGCATCGATGGCAGCGCACTGAAGCTTCTCGAACGCGTGGCAGGCCTCGGCGAAGTGATGGCCCTGTCGCGCAACGAAAGTGCCGTGCACGAGAAGATCGGTGTCTTCGAAAACATCAAGCGCGGTGCGCAGGCCGCGATCGTTCTCGGCGAGAATATCGACCTGCGCATCTTCCCGAGCCGCTGGGAGCATGGTTTCGCCGTATGCAAGAAGGATGGCGACCAGGAGCGCCTCAGCCTGCAATATTTCGACAAAACAGGCAACGCCGTGCACAAGGTGCACCTGCGCCCGAGCTCGAATGTCGAGGCCTATCACGCGATCGTCGCCGAGTTGAAGCTGGAAGACCAATCGCAGGAATTTGTCGAGGCTGAAGCCTCGAACGCCGCCGATGAGACCGCCGACGTCAGCCGCGACGAACTGCGCGACAACTGGAGCAAGCTCACCGATACGCATCAGTTCTTCGGCATGCTGAAGCGCCTGAAGATCGGCCGCCAGGCGGCGGTGCGCACTGTCGGCGACGACTATGCCTGGAGGCTCGACAACAGCGCAACGGCAGACATGATGCATGCCTCTGTGAAATCTGGCCTGCCGATCATGTGCTTTGTCGCCAATGACGGCATCGTCCAGATCCATTCCGGCCCGATCTTCAACGTGCAGTCGATGGGACCGTGGATCAATATCATGGACCCGACTTTCCACCTGCATCTGCGCCAGGATCACATCGCCGAGACCTGGGCCGTGCGCAAGCCGACCACGGACGGCCACGTCACCTCGCTGGAGGCTTACAACGCAGAAGGCGAGATGATCATCCAGTTCTTCGGCAAGCGGCAGGAAGGTTCCGACGAACGCGCCGCATGGCGCGAGATCATGGAAAACCTGCCGCGGGCAGCAAGCGTGGCCGCATAAGGATCGCAACGATGACGATGCGTAACAATCTGCGCCGGATCCGCCCTTGGGAACTGGCCCTGACGGCGGCCGTCATGGCGCTGCCGTTGGTCCCGACGGCACAGCCAATCGAAGGCTTCGCCTTCGTCCGCGCCGCCCATGCTGAGGAAAAGAAGCTCGACACCTCGCGCCTGGTTTCGGTCGGTGGCGACATCACCGAGATCGTCTATGCGCTCGGCGAAGAAAGCCGGCTGATTGCCCGCGACACGACGAGCATGTATCCGGAGGCGGCGTTGAAGCTGCCCAACGTCGGTTACATGCGCGCGCTCTCGCCGGAAGGCATCCTCGCCATGAACCCGACGGCGATCATCGCCGTCGACGGTTCAGGCCCGGAGGAGGCGCTGACCGTGCTGAAGAATGCCAGCGTGCCCTTCGAAACCGTGCCGAGCGCCTTTACCCGCGACGGTATCATCGCCAAGATCGACCGTGTCGGCACGCTGCTTGGCGTGCCCGACAAGGCGAAGGCACTTGAAGCAAAGGTCGCGGCCGATCTCGACGAGGCGATCGCCGATGCGGAAAAGCGCCCAGAGGCCGAGCGCAAGCGCGTTCTCTTCATCCTCAGCGCCCAGAACGGCCGGATCATGGCATCGGGCACCGGCACCGCCGCCGATGGCATCGTCAAGCTCGCCGGCGCCATCAACGCCGTCGGCGCATTCCCGGGCTATAAGCCGCTGACGGACGAGGCGATCATCGAAGCCAAGCCCGACATCATCCTGATGATGAACCGCGGCGATGGCGCCGGCACCAAGAACGAGGACCTGCTGGCTCAGCCGGCGATCGCGCTGACGCCGGCTGGCGAGAAAAAAGCGATCATCCGAATGGACGGCGTCTACCTGCTCGGCTTCGGCCCGCGCACCGCAGCCGCCGCGCGGGAGCTCAACACGGCGATCTACGGGGGCTGATCATGGCCCTGCCGCAAGCCATGACGGAACGAAGGCGACCATTCCCGATGGCGGACATCCGCGAAATCAGGCAGGCGGGCGACAGGACGCAGCTCGCCTTGCTGGCGATCGCGCTGCTCGTCGTCGGCTCAGTCTTTTCGATGCTGTTTTCCGTGACGACAGGCGCCTCGGATGCCTCGATTCTCGACATCATCAGCAACATGTCCGGCTCTGAGACGGCGCTCAGCACGCGTGACCGGATCATCATCTTCGATATCCGCCTGCCCAGGGCGATCCTCGGCTTCCTGATCGGCGCCTCGCTGGCCGTCTCCGGCACGGTGATGCAAGGCCTGTTCCGCAATCCGCTGGCCGATCCCGGCCTGGTCGGCGTCTCCGCCGGCGCAAGCCTCGGCGCGGTGGCGATGATCGTGCTCGGCGGCGGCCTTGCAGCTCCGCTCCAGGCGCTTCTCGGCATCTACGCTCTGCCGGCGGCCGCTTTCGGCGGCGGCCTCGTCACGACGCTGCTGCTCTACAGGATCGCCACCCGTCATGGCCAGACCTCGGTGGCGACAATGTTGCTTGCCGGCATCGCGCTCGGTGCGCTCGCCCTCGCCATAACAGGACTGCTGATCTACATGGCCAACGACCAGCAGCTGCGCGACCTGACCTTTTGGAGCATGGGCTCGCTTGCCGGCGCCACATGGACGAAGATCRCTGCCGCCAGCCCGATCATCCTCTTGTCCTTCACCGCCCTGCCCTTCATGGCCCGCGGCCTCAATGCCATCACGCTCGGCGAGGCGGCCGCCTTTCATATGGGCGTGCCGGTGCAGCGGCTGAAGAATATCGCGATTGTCGGCGTCGCCGCGGCGACCGGCGCGTCCGTCGCCGTCAGCGGCGGTATCGGTTTCGTCGGGATCGTCGTGCCGCATATCCTGCGTATGGCGATCGGCCCCGACCATCGCTTCCTACTGCCTGCCGCAGCTCTGCTCGGCGGCTCTCTGCTGATCTTCGCGGATGTCCTGGCGCGCACCCTGGTTGCCCCGGCCGAGCTGCCGATCGGCATCATCACCGCGGCGGTCGGCGGCCCGTTCTTCCTGTGGATCCTGCTGAGACAGCGTTCGCGCCTTGCCCTGTGAGTGACCCCGGTGAGTGACCCCGTGAGTGACATTTAGATGATCGAAGTTTCCGGCGTCTCCGTGCGCCTTTCCGGCAAGACCATCATCAGCGACGTCGCCTTCACGGCAAAGGCCGGCGAACTGACGGCGATTGCCGGGCCGAACGGCTCCGGCAAGACGACGACGATGAAAGCCATCTCCGGCGAACTTGCCTATGGCGGCTCGGTGCGCATCGGCGGCGACGAGGTGAAGGGGCTGAAACCCTGGCAGCTTGCCGCCATTCGTGGTGTGCTGCCGCAGGCGAGCACCATCTCCTTTCCCTTTACCGTACGCGAGATCGTCCGCATGGGCCTGACATCAGGCCTCAACCTGCATCCCGACAAGGCCAAGCAGACGGCCGCCGCAGCACTAGCCTCCGTCGACTTGACCGGCTTCGAAGGCCGTTTCTATCAGGAGCTCTCCGGCGGCGAGCAGCAGCGTGTGCAGCTTGCCCGCGTTCTCTGCCAGATCGCCGAGCCCGTCGTCGACGGCAAGCCCTGCTGGCTGCTGCTCGACGAACCGGTCTCGAGCCTCGACATCAGCCACCAGCTGACCATCATGACGCTCGCGCGCAATTTCTGCGAACGCGGCGGCGGTGTCATCGCCGTCATGCACGATCTCAATCTGACGGCGCTCTTTGCCGACCGCATCGTGCTGATGAAATCCGGCCGGCTCGCGGCCGCCGGCAGGATCGTTGAAGTGCTGACGGACGAAACGATGCTGTCGGTGTTCGGTTGCGCGCTGCGCATCAACCAGGTGCCGGCCGACGGCACGCCCTTCGTGCTCGCCCACAGTGCCGTTTCCCGCCCCTGAGCACTGCTCCGGCGGAACTTTTGATCGTCCGGCACGTTTTCGGCATGATCTGGGTCAATGCCGGGCGATATCATTCATGCAACGGACGGTGGTGACCCTCGTGCGAAACAGGCGGGCTTGCGCGCGCCCCAGCCAATGGAGACAGCCATGAGCTATTCTATCTTCCAGTCCGCCCGCAGCCGCCGCAACGGCACCTTCCACAATCTGGAATCCGGCATCGAGGAGCAGATCGAGGCGCTGCGCGACGAACTCGCGGAACTGACGCGCCTCGTCGGCAAAAGCTCGCGCCACCAAGGCGAGAAAATCCGCAGCCAGGCCGGCGCCGGCTACGAAGAACTGCTTGGCCGCAGCGAGGATCTGCTGCGCGAATTGCAGCACGGCTATGAGCGCGGCGCGACGGAAATGCGCGATACCGTACGCAAGCATCCGCTGGCAACCATCGGCGCCGCAGCCGCTTTCGGCCTTGCCATCGCCTTCCTCGCCCGGCGCTGAGGAAGCGCGATGCTGTTTTCGATCCTCAGCCTGCTGACGGGCGCAAGCGTGCACCGGACCGTTGCGCGCGCCAAGCGCAATAGCATCTTCATTGCGCTTGCCGTGCTCTTCCTTCTCACCGCCTACGCGCTGGCCGTCACCGCCGGCGCCATCTGGCTCGCCGGCATCTACGGCCCAGTCGGGGCTGCCCTCTTCCTGGCCGCCTGCGCGCTGCTGATCGCCATCATCGCCCTGGTCGCGATGTCGATCATCAACACCCGGGAAGCACGCCGCGCCCGTGAACGCCGTGCTGCGGTGGAATCGCTGGCAACGGTCGGGCTCGGCCTGATCCGCGCCCAGCCGCTGCTGACCGCCGGTGTTCTGGCAGCAATCGTCGCAGCCAATCTGGTGGGCTCGAAGCGCGACGATTGATTGAGGGACTCGCTCTATGCGTACTCGCTACGAAAATGGAGAGAGTGAACACTTTCCCCCTCACATACGAGCGGAAAATTAGGCAAGGACGCCATCTCACGCTCCCTCATCCTGTGCGTGTCACAGGAATGAGGGAGCGTGAGGTAG
>NZ_JBFUAY010000222.1:0-6715 GCF_056406015.1 Rhizobium sp. P1_E1
TTCTGTATTTTGGCAAGGACGTACTTCTTCCTCTAGCAATCGCAGTGCTGTTGACGTTCGCGTTGGCTCCCATCTCCTCTCGTCTTCGAAAGCTTGGCATGCCGCGTATTGCGGCGGTCATAGTCACTGTCGTGATCGCTTTTCTTGTCCTCGTCCTGTTCGGGCTTGTCGTAGCGGGACACGTAGCCGAAGTCGCCCAGAACCTTCCGGCCTACCAAGGCAACATCATAGCAAAAATTCGGTCTCTCCAGGAAAGTGGAACGGATAGCGGTATTGTGCGGCGCCTGACATCAGTCGTTGAGAGCGTCGGTCGTGAGCTCAGCAACGCCGAGGAGCGCCCAGTTGCTCCCGGTACCGCATCAAGACCAAGGGAGCCTGTGCTCGTTGAGATATTCGCGCCGAGTAGACCAATTGAAACGCTGACTAGCCTGATTGGTCCGCTGCTCGGCCCCATCGCCTCATTGGGCTTGATCATCGTCGTCGTAATATTCATGCTTTTAGAGCGGGAAGAGCTTCGCGATCGCTTTATCCGGCTCGTTGGCTATGGCGATCTGCATCGCACAACAGAAGCCATCCAGGAGGCAGGTAGCCGCGTCGCGCGGTATCTTCTTATGCAGCTGGTGGTGAACTGCGCCTACGGCGTCCCATTGGCGCTCGGACTATGGGCGGTTGGCATTCCAAATCCAGCGCTCTGGGGGATGCTAGCCATCGTCCTTCGATTTGTCCCTTATATCGGGCCTGTAATCGCGACGGTTCTGCCGCTGTTCCTGGCCTTTGCAGTTGACCCTGGCTGGAGCCTTGTTCTCTGGGTTGGGGCCATCTTCCTCGTGCTGGAATTGACCAGCAACAACGTCATCGAGCCCTGGCTCTATGGTTCTCGCACCGGCCTCTCTCCGCTGGCAATCATCGTCGCGGCGATTTTTTGGGCATGGCTGTGGGGACCAGTCGGTCTTGTGCTGTCCACGCCGCTGACCGTGTGTCTTGCAGTGTTGGGCCGGTATGTCCCGCAGTTCGAGTTCCTTGAGGTCGTTTTTGGTAGTGACCCGGTGCTCGATCCCAAGGAGCGGCTGTACCAGCGGCTTCTTGCCGGCGATCCCGATGAGGCGACCGACTACGCTGAGGAATTCCTCGAGGAGGATTATCTGGAGGATTACTATGGCAAGGTTGCCATTCCCGCCCTTCTACTCGCGGAGAAGGATAGGCGTCGAGGCGTCTTGACTGCGGAGCAGATGGAACAGGTGTTCGGGACCGCCATCACACTGGTCTCGAACCTCGCGGAAATCGCGGAGGAAGAAGAGCAGGAAGAGGAAGAGGAACAGAAGGAGACGGAAGCGGCAGGTCGGCCCAGCCCTCCCAAGGAAGGGAATGGGGATGAAAGCGAACTACCTGACGGACGGGGCAAGACCGTCTTTTGCGTCGGAGGCAGGGGCCCGCTCGACGACGCGTCGGCTGCGATGCTTGCCCAGATTCTTCAGGTACAGGGAGCCGAGGTGGTCGCAGCGAGGCATTCTGACATCCCCAATCGCCGCGCCATGAGCCTCGTTCCGAAACAATCGAACGCCATCGTAGTTTGCTTCCTCAACGAGGACTCGGCAAGGCACGCCACCATACTTGTTCGTCGGTTCAAGCGCATATACCCAGCCATTCGCGTCGGCGCGGTCCTTTGGGTGGAAAACCAGGAGGAAAGGCAGCCGCCCGCGCTTGGGGAGGCGGATTTCGTTGCCACGACCTTGACCTCGGCTGCCCGCGAGGCACTCGCCGATGCACCACCATCGTTGGTGACGCCCGCGCGCAAGATTCGTACCAGGCGGTCCTTGAACAAGACAGGCATAGCCGCCGCGCGCTCCGGGATTTAGGTGTCCAAGGGGCGGTCAGGCGCCATAAGATGCGCCAGTCAGTCGGCAAGACCAAGCTAACAATAGTGAGCAAATCGTGGGCAGTTCCCGAAGCAGTAAAGCCTACGACCGTGCGACAAGCCCACCGGTTGCTAAACTTCGCAAATCAGCTCACTTTTCCCTTCCATGGAGATAGCGAGACCTTCCATCGGGCAGGATCAACCTGATCGCCACATGCGTTGCCAGGATGCAATCGACGCCGCGTTCCGTGATCTGCTCGAAAGAGCTACCGCAGCGGGATGGTCGGAGCGCGAGGTCTTCGTTGCGGTTATCGATCTCGCGGACAATCATATGCTCTCGATGTCGGCGAACGAGGAGATGAACGCCCTCATTGAATTGTTGAAGCGCATGACCTGATCTTTGAGCCGACGAGGGTTCTCACCGGCCGGAACATTCGGCCTTTAACTCGATTAATCTACCTCCACATAGGAGGAAGCAATCATGGACCACACCAACCACGTCCGCCTCACGACTTCGGAACTTACCCCTGCCGTCCTCGAAGGTGCCACCATCTATGGAGCCGACGATCACAAGGTCGGCAAGGTCGATCATATCCACGGGGCGGGCGCCGGCGGCTCCGCGGTCATCGACGTCGGAGGCTTTCTGGGTATCGGCGCGAAGCCTGTTGCAGTTCCGATCTCGGATCTTGAGTTCATGCGCGATGAAGACGGCGACGTTCACGCGGTTACGAACTGGACCAAGGACGAGCTCAAGCAGATGCCCGCGCACCGCGACTGAGCGTAATCACATGATGCCTTCCGTCCTGGGGTAGTCGTTGACGCTGCCGGGCGGAAGGCCCATCTGTTCGCACATGGCAAACCCAAGACCACCGACGATGCGGAGCTGATCAAGGAGTGGCCCCTATCGACCGCAGCCACGCTCGGATCATCCGTTCGCGCGAAGGGGATTCTGATGGAAATTCGCGCACGTCTGCCTTTGGCGGTGAGAAAGTCGCTCGAAATCGAGGCGGGTGCTCTGACATTGGCGATGGCTGAAACGGCTAAGAGTGCGTTCCGTGCTGCTTCTCAGTTGTTTCCGACGTGCTCGAAGACATCGAAACCTTGCCTGTGATCCCTCCTGAAATCCAGGATATCCTGACGAGCTCTACTACCGAGAGACATCGCTGGCTCAGCGACGGACGCTTGCGCAGCGCTGGAACCCGCACGGTGAAGCTGCGTGGGCGGGCGAGGAAAATTACCTTCCACGTATTTGACCCGCGCGTGGTGGAGGACATCCTCGACCGAGACCTGGTGACAGTCTGGCGCGAATAGGATGCTGAAGCTACGGTCGAGAAACGACGCGTTCGCTGAAGACCAAGGCCAAGACCCCTTCGAAACCTGATGCCGACCCCGACGATGCGTCACGTTCGAAACCTCTCGGCTGCGAAGAGTTCAGTCGCGATGGGTTGCTCCGCTAAGGCGGCGGAACCTCTGCAACGCAGTTTTCGATCCCTTCCCAATAGTCGCCGAAGGCATTTCGGCGAACTTGAAGATCAGGTCGGCATTACAGACATGGAGGCCTCCACCCCTCCATCGGCATGCTGCAATACAGCCTTGCGGAATATCTCCTTCGCGAGGAGGACGTGACCGTTAAGACTGTCACCGAGGGAGTTCCGTGTCTTCGGCGACTTGCGGACGCCGACGAGGGATCTACATTCCCCGGATGAAAATCTTCGAATCCGGCGACGGCTCTCAGCGGAATTCGCTTCGTGAGGTGCTGCGAAGCCTCGACAGGGCCGACGGCAGACAGGCGATCGCCTTTCGGCTGGTATTTGCTGCCATTGACGTTGCCATTCTCGCCTTCTTCCTGCTCGGCCCGTACCTGCGATCCGGTCCGTCCTATCTAATTATCGACTATGCGATAGCAGTGTGGATCGCCGCCGAGATGGTCGGCCGGGCGGTCGCCGCATTCTCTGTGCGTGAGTGGATTCGGCGGCCGATGACCTGGATCGACTTCGTGGTGCTGGCCACGCTGTTGCTGCCGGACCTGCTCTTCAATTTCGCTTTCCTACGGATCATGCGGTTCTGGGCGATCGGCACGAGTCCGCTGCTCAAGGACTTGCTGCGCAAGGCCGGCTACTTATACCTTCTCGACGTCGTCCGGGCGGTGATCAATCTCCTTGTGTTCCTCTTCATGGCAACCGGGTTCGTCTATACGTCCTTCTTCTACAACAGGGAGGGAGGCGAAGGATTCGTCGATGCGCTATACTTCACGGTCGCGACGGTAACGACGACGGGATTCGGGGACATCACGCTTCCCGGAACGCTGGGCAAGCTCACTTCCGTTGTGACGATGATCGTCGGCATCTCGTTATTCGTCAGGCTTGCTCAGGCAGTCGTCCGCCCTCACAAAGTGACCTATCCCTGTCACCGATGCGGCCTTCAGCGCCATGACGCCGACGCCGTTCATTGCAAGGCGTGCGGAGACGTCTTGAACATCCCGGACGAGGGATCGTGACCGTCGATCCTGGCTAGACGATACGGTAGGATTTGCACGCAGCCGTTGTCTAAGAGGGCGCCTCAAGAACGTGACGCGGTTGACGCCACCCGATAGCCAGCTCGACATCTCCAGCGCATTGTCGCGTGTTGATGTCAGAATCACAAAGTGCGGCCGCTTCGGCCCCATCTCAGTGAACTGGCGGCGGAACACGTCGATGTCGATGTGCGTGACTGCGCCGGAAGAGCGAAATCCACGCGCTGGTCGATGAAGACTGGCTCCCCGACAGGTGCAGTTGGCGAACCGAACAAGATTTCAGAAGGCTGATCTCTTCTCAACTGTGTGAGGTCCACCTACCCGTTCAACCCCTTCGGTTCTTGCACGCCATTTGATCTTCCGCTTCTCGTTCCGACCTTCCAAGCAGGTATTTGCTCGTCGAAACCTTTGAGCTGTCGCGGGCCGAGAGCGACCAATAAAATTTCTCCACGCACGGATTGCGCTACAGCGTGATCGACGAGGATTTGCTGATCGGCGGCGGACGAACAGAGTCGCGATGCCAGGTTCACGACATGTCCGATCGCGGTGTAGTCAACACGGGCTTCGTAACCAATTCGGCCGACTGTCGCCCATCCCATCGCCAGTCCGATGCCGAAGCCAATCGCATGACCGAGCAGACGCCATTCGGCGATCAGGCGCTGGATGGCGTCCTGCATGTCGATCGCCATCTCAACAGCACGAAGTGCCGGGTCTGCGCACGGTACCGGCGCGTTGACGAGCACCATCAAACCGTCTGCCGCGAAGTTGGTCAGCGTGGCCTCGTAGCGTGTGATGATCGTGCCGAGCGCCTCATAGTACTCGCGCAAGACCTGCATGATCTCCTCGGGTTCGGCATGCGCCGAAAAAGCGGTGAAGCCACGTAAGTCGCAGAATACAGCGACGACTTCCGCGCGCTGTCCGGCGAGCACGCTCTCGTCGCCGGACTTTTCGACGAGTTCCGCGACCTGCGGCGCGAGAAAACGCTTCAGCCGTGCAATTCGCTCTGAACGATCCCGCGATACGGCGAGTTCTTGCGCCATTTCATTGAACCGGTCCGCCAGTCGTTCGAATTCGTCTCCTGTGGCGATGTCGATACGGTGCTCGAACTGTCCAGCACCGATTTTCTCGGTGCCTTCCTGCAGCAGGCGGATTGGTCCGGTCATCCGCCTGGCAAGCCAGTAGGCAAGCGCCGATGCGAAGATGGCGGCGGCGAGCAGCAAGCCACCCGTCCGCCACAATGACGCATACAGCGGTGCGAAAGCCTCGGCCTGCGCCTGCTCCACGAACACGGTCCAACCGAGATTGGGGATCGCCGCCATGGCGGTCACAACCGGTTCGTTCTCGGCGTTGCGGGCCGTGGTCGCCTCTCCCCCTGCGGCGGCGATCTCGTCCCGCAATCTGGTGAGGGCCGCCGCTGTCTTCTCGTCCGTGCCCTGCAACACCTTGCTAATGTCGGGGTGGGCGATGAGCCGGCCGGTCCGATCGAGAACAAACGCCCGGCCACGATTCCCGACGCGAATTTCCGAAACAACCGTCCAGACAAGCTTCAGGTTGATTTCGGCGACGACGATGCCACCTGCCTTACGGTTTCCGGCCATGGCCATGGTCATGAACGGTTCGGAGCCGTCGCGAAAAGTGACTGGCCCAAACCATGTGCCGTTCGAACGAACTCCCAAGACAGCAGGATCGCCAGAGCGATCCGATCCCCCTTCCATCCTGTTCAAGTCGATACGGGAGACATGCAGCCGTTCGACGCCGACATCGTCAACAAGGGTGATGCTGGCGATCGCCGGGGCTAGGCGCATCACCCGCAGTGCATCGAGCCGATGGTATGCCTCGGCATCAGCGGTCCAGGCTTGCTGGACCGTCCAACCCAGTTGATCCTTGATGCCGTCGAGAAAGCTCTGAATTTTGCCGGCCGCCGATGTGGCCTCCACCCGCAATAGAGCGCTGAGCATTGCACGCTGGTCGCGATAGCCGAACCAAGCGTCGCCGATGCCGCTAATAGCCAGCGGAACAATGACCGCAGCGAAGAAGGCGAGGAAGTACTTCCGGAACAGCGATCGGCGCATCGGGGCGGCTTGAAGCTGGATCGAACGCCGCACACCATCCTCACTCGATGACTTCATCAGCCATCAGCAAAACGGTCTGCGGCAGCACGATCCCGAGTGCCTTTGCCGTCTTCAGATTGACCGACAAGTCGAACTTCGTCGGCTGCTCGATCGGCAACTCCCCAGGCTTGGTTCCTTTCAAAATGCGATCGACATAATAGGCGAGCCGATGTTGCATTACACCATAGTCCGCCGAATAGGCCATCAGGCAGCCGTCTGCGACGTACCACGAGCCCC
>NZ_JBFUAY010000223.1:0-6696 GCF_056406015.1 Rhizobium sp. P1_E1
CCATATGCTGGCCGAGAGTTTTCGCGGAAAGCCTGTTGTCGATGACCATAGACTTCTGTTTGAACTTTCCATTCAGCGTGACGTTGCCGGCGCGACCGACGTCGTCAGACGGCACGTTCAAAGCGGCGTGGACCATGTGCTCAAGAGCGGCCGGATTGCTTAGAGCAATTCCAGGAAAAGTGCGACGCGGTTTTCCGTCCGGAATGCGCAAAACAAAAGGTTAGAGCGGCTCTGCGCTTTCATGAAAAGCTGAGCCGCTCCTAAACAATAACTCAAGAGGCGTCTTTCGGAATTCCTTCCGGACGCATCTGTTTCTTCAGAGCGGCGATCCGGAAAATAGCGTTCGGCGCGCCGTATCCGCGGTAGCCGCGGCGCTCGACGATCTCGAAAAAGAAACCCTCTCCATATGTTCCGCTATAGAGCTGGAAATATTCGCCATGCTCGTCTCGGTCATAGAGGATGTTTTCCGCCTTCAGCCGCTCGGTCATTACAGGATCGAGGCCGAAGCGCGCTTCGACGTCGTCGTAGTAGTTCGGCGAAATGTGCAGCGATCTGAAACCGCAAACACGAAGGCTTTCGGCGGTTGCAAAGATATCATCGGTCAAGAACGCCAGGTGCTGTATGCCGGCCCCGAATTTCTCGGCAATGAAATGCCCCGCCAGGGTACGGCGATTCTCGGCTCCGTTCATGGTAATGCGCAGCGCGCCGGTGTCGTTCTCGACAACTTGGCTGCGGACCACCCCGGCTGGATCGATGATATCGACCATAGGGGTCTTCCGCGTGTCGAAAATGGACGTATAGAACAAAAGCCAGGTGAGCATTTCATCGTAGCCGACCGTCTGGGCGACGTGATCAATGCGCAAAAGGCCTGCCGACGGCGCGTCGCTGTCGTCCGTAACCGGCTGAAAGTCGATTTCGGAGAAGCGACCCAATGCGCTGTTGTCGTCGATGAGATAGATGATCCCGCCTCCCACGCCCCGAATGGCAGGCAGCTCGAGCTCACCCTCCGCGACGGGCTGGGTGAATGGCTCGGCATCCAAGGCGAGCGCGCGCTCATATGCCTTGACGGCATCGTCGACGACCAGGGCCATGGCATATGCAAAAGTACCGTGAACGGCGTAGGCCGCATTCGCGAATCCTGCCTGATCGACATTGACGAGGATCCGTATCTCGCCCTGCTCGAAAAGAGAGACTTTCTTCGTGCGGTGGATTGCCGTCTTTTTGAACCCGAGGGTGCGCAGCAATGCAACCAGCTCGACTTCATCCTGTTCGTCCGTGGCAAACTCGACGAAGCCGACTCCCTTTACGGAGGGCCTTTCCGGCATCGCCGCTCCGGTCATGCTTCCGATGCCGAGATGGCGGCGCACCTGATCGCCGAGATAGATCAGGGAGCGGTGGCCGTCGGCCGCGATCGCACGCGAAAAACCGCCTCGAAACTGGTCGTTGAAGATCTCCAGGGAGAAATACCCATCATAACCTGTTGCCGCGACGGCTTCGGTGAACGCCGTAACGGGAAGGTCGCCTTCACCCGGCATATTTCGGAAGTGGCGGCTCCAATAGAGCAGGTCCATGTCGATCAACGGAGCATCGGCAAGCTGGACGATGAAAATTTTCTCTTTGGGAATTGAGCGGATGGAGTTGACGTCGATCTTGCGTGACAAGGTGTGGAAGCTGTCGAGGATAAGGCCGACATTCGGATGATCGGCGCGACGCACGATCTCCCAGGCGTCGCGGTGGTCGCTGATATGGCGACCCCAGGCAAGCGCCTCGTAGCCCACCCGCAGTCCACGCCTGGCGGCACGTTCGCCGAGTTCCCGAAAGTCATCCGCTGCCCGGTCGATACCGCCGATGGCTGCCGGCGAGACGTTTGAACAGACGAGCACCAGGTCCGTTCCGAGCTGCTGCATGACGTCGAACTTCCGTTCCGCACGGTCAAAAGTGCGGCTTCGCAGTGGCTCCGGCATGCCCTCGAAATCACGAAATGGCTGAAACAGGGTGATCTCCAGGCCATGGTCGCGGACGAGTTTCCCGACATCAGCCGGGCTTCCGTCGAAGGCAAGGAAGTCATTCTCGAAGATCTCGACGCCGTCGAAGCCCGCCCGGGCGATCGCCTCGAGCTTCTCCGGGAGTTCGCCGCTGATCGTGACAGTCGCAATCGAGGTCCTCATGTCAAAGCCCTTCCGATATCCGTGCGAGATTGAACGAGCGCCGAACACGACGATGCGTTCCAGAAAACCGCTCGCTACTATTATGGCAAATGTCGTGAGGAATTCAAATAGCGTGTCTTATTATAAATTCTCATATGATTTTGAAAAACTCTGTTGATTTGAGTGCTCGTCTCTGGCAATCATTCCTCTCACAGTCAAAAGGTGAGGTGGCTGTCCGGTCGAATGACCGCCAAAGGAGGAGGAATTACATGTTCAAGTCTTTGCTAACGCGCCGAAATGCGATGCTCGGAGCCGCGGCCCTGGTGGCTGCCGTCACCTTGGCGCAACCGGCCGCCGCCGTCACGCCTGACGAAATCAAGGCTCGCGGCAAGATCGTCGTCGGAATTCAGGGTGACAACCCGCCCTGGGGCTTTGTGACCAGCGGCGGCAAACAGGACGGCCTCGATGCCGACATCGCAACGCTGTTCGCCAAGGAACTGGGCGTTTCCGTCGAGTTCGTGCCGCTTGAAGTCAACAACCGCATTCCCGCACTGACGGCCGGCCGTGTCGACGTTCTGTTCGCAACGATGGCGATGCTGCCGGATCGCGCAAAGGCCGTGCAGTTCAGCAAGCCCTATGTTGCCAATGCCATCGTTCTGATTGGTCCAAAATCGGCCGAGATCAAGACGAATGCCGACATGGCCAAGTTCACGGTCGGCGTCGCCAAGGGTGCTGCTCAAGACACGCAGGTCACCAAGAACGCGCCGCCGAGCACGACCATCCGGCGCTATGATGGAGACGCCGCGAGCGTCCAGGCCCTGGTGTCCGGCCAGGTCGAGACGCTTGGTGGCAACATTTTCTATATGGACCGGGTGGAGAAGGCCCGTCCGGGCGAATTCGAAAACAAGCTTGAGTTCCAGAAGCTCTACAACGGTGCTTGCACGCGTCTCGGCGAAAAGGAAATCAATGCGGCGCTCAACACCTTCATCGACAAGATCAAGGCCAACGGCGAACTGAAGGCAGTCTACGACAAGTGGATGAAGGTTCCGGTCCCGGAATTCCCGGAAACGCTGGAAGGCATTCCGTTTGCGGCGAACTGAGTGAACGGCAAAGGTGGACGGGGCCCGGCCTTCCGGCTGATTACAGGGCCTGCCAACCACTCCTCCGTCATGCTCGGGCTCGTCCCGAGCATCTACGGCGGCAGATCCCCGGCACAAGGCCGAGGATGACGTCCAACAAGAGGCAACTCTTCACCAAACAAGGCCGGGCATGCAATGCCCGGCAACGCAACCGCCATGCTTAAGGCTCTGCCCGCATCCAGGAGCGCGATCATGAACAAACCAATCTTTGTGCTCAATGGACCGAACCTCAATCTTCTCGGTCAGCGCGAGCCGGCGATCTATGGAACCACGACGCTTGCCGACATCAGAAAACGGTGCGTGACCAAGGCAAAGGCGCTCGGATTCGATGTCGAGTTTCGCCAGACCAATTTTGAGGGCGAACTGGTTGAGAGCGTGCACCAGGCCCGGACCGACGCCTGTGGCATCATCATCAATCCTGCCGGCTATACGTTCACATCGATCGCTCTTCTCGATGCGTTGAAAATGTTCGACCCGCCGAAGATCGAGCTGCATATTTCGAATGTTCATGCGCGTGAGAGCATCTACCACAATTCGCTGATCTCGCGCGTCGCCACGGCCATCATGATCGGCTTTGGAGCCGACGGCTACGAGCTGGCTATCCAGGCGATGGCAGGCATGGTCAAGCGGGACTGAACTTTCAGGAAGACGGACCAGAAGGATCGCCATGAATTATAAGTTGGATTTCACCCCGGTCATAGATGGCCTGCCGAGCCTTCTGCTCGGCTGCCTCGGGACATTCTTGCTTGCCATTTGTGGGATGCTGCTGGCGATCGTCATCGGAATTGGCGGGGTAGCCTTGCGCGACTCTGCGCTCAAGCCGGCCCGATGGCTAGTCATCGCCTTCGTCGAATTGATCCGCAACACGCCGTTTCTGGTCCAGATCTTCTTCATCTATTTTGCGCTTCCGCTCACGGGCATCAGGCTGGATCCGACGCCGACGGCGATTATCGCACTCGGCATCAACGGTGGCGCCTACGCCATCGAGATCATTCGCGGTGGCGTTCAGTCGATCCCGAAGGGACAGATGGAAGCGGGTCTGGCGCTTGGTCTGCACAAGGCTCAGGTTTTCCGGCTGATCATTCTCAAGCCGGCATTGCGGGCGATCTATCCGTCCCTGACCAGCCAGTTCGTCCTCCTGACGCTGACCACCAGTATTGCATCGGCGATTTCGGCCTACGAACTGACTTCCGTTTCGCAGCGCATCGAGTCGGAGAGCTTCCGCAGCTTCGAGGTCTACTTCACGGTCACGATTTTC
Source organism: Rhizobium sp. P1_E1 (assembly GCF_056406015.1). NCBI lineage: Bacteria > Pseudomonadati > Pseudomonadota > Alphaproteobacteria > Hyphomicrobiales > Rhizobiaceae > Rhizobium > Rhizobium sp. P1_E1. The sequence continues at coordinate 4,545 of NZ_JBFUAY010000223.1, forward strand.
TATTTCGTGATCTCCTGGCTGATGATGCGCATCTTCGCGCTGTTTTCGGCGCGCTACTTCAAATATCCGGTCAAGTAGGAGGAATTCCATGGGTCAAGAAGAATTCGTCTTCCTCCTGATCGGCTTGAAATGGACCGTGGTCCTGTCCGCTGTCGGCTTTGTCTGCGGCTGTATTTCAGGGCTCGGCATCGCTCTTGCCCGTGCCTCGGGCATACCGCTGCTGGAACGCCTGACGGCTGGCTATATCGCCGTCTTCCAGGGAACACCGCTGCTGATGCAGCTTTTCGTCGTCTATTACGGCCTGGCGCTGGTGGGGCTGATGCTCGATGCCTGGGTGGCCGTCGCGATCGGCCTGACCCTGCATGCCAGCGCCTATCTGGGCGAGATCTGGCGCGGATCGATCGAAGCGGTTCCGCGCGGCCAGACGGAAGCGGCAAAGGCTCTCAGCCTCAGATATGTGTCGCGCATGAAGGATGTCATCCTGCCGCAGGCGCTGCGCATCTCGCTGCCTGCCACGGTCGGCTTCCTCGTGCAGTTGATCAAAGGCACCTCCCTTGCATCGATCGTCGGCTTCACCGAGCTGACGCGGGCCGGCAACATCATCTCCAACCAAATCTTCCAACCGCTGACGGTCTTCGGCATCGTCGGCATTCTCTATTTCCTGATGTGCTGCCCACTGACGATTCTTGGCGCTCGCCTCGAACGAAAGTTTGCCGCCTCTGCGCGCTGATCCGCATCTCGCATTCTTCGACGCGGTCCAGCCCGCCAATATGGAGTTCTACTGATGACCAGTCCCAGTCCTGCTCAAGGCGCAGAGACCATGATCACCATGGAGCGGGTGGAGAAGTGGTATGGCGCTTTTCAAGCCCTGCACGACATCAACATATCGGTTCGCAGCGGCGAGAGGATCGTCTTGTGCGGGCCTTCCGGCAGCGGGAAATCGACGCTCATTCGCTGCATCAACCATCTTGAGACCTACGAGAAAGGGGAAATCCGCGTTGGCGGGATTCTTCTCGGTAATCAGGCCAAGACCATCGATGCGATCCGCCGTGAGGTCGGCATGGTGTTCCAGCAGTTCAATCTGTTTCCGCATCTGACCGTGCTGCAGAACTGCATGCTGGCGCCGATGAAAGCTGTCGGCGTCGGCAAGGTGGAGGCCGAGGAAAGGGCACGCGGGCTGCTCGAGCGGGTCAAGATCCTGGAGCAGGCCGACAAATATCCGGTGCAGCTTTCTGGTGGCCAGCAGCAGCGCGTGGCCATCGCCCGCGCGCTTTGCATGCGGCCGAAAGTGATGCTGTTCGATGAGCCGACGTCGGCGCTTGATCCGGAGATGGTCAAAGAGGTGCTGGATACGATGATCGCGCTGGCCGATGAGGGCATGACGATGATCTGCGTCACGCACGAGATGGGCTTTGCCCGCCAGGTCGCCGATCGCGTGATCTTCATGRCCAGCGGCGCGATCGTCGAGGAAGCCCCGCCCGCCGAATTCTWCACAAACCCACAGCATGAGCGAACCAGGAAATTCCTCGGAGAAATCCTGCGGAAGTAAGGCGTCTCAGGGTCGATGCGTCTGGCAAATTATGGGAGCCGGCAATGAAGCCGCTAGAGATTGCAGTCATGGGAGCCGGCCTCATCGGCAGGCGCCACGTCGAGCGAATTATCTCAGAGCCCGGAACCGTTCTCTCGGCGGTGATCGATCCTTCTGCCGCCGGTCGCGACTTTGCCGAGAATGTCGGCTCCCGATGGTACCGGAGCTTCCTAGACATCCGCGTCGAGGACAGGCCTCACGGCGTCATCGTGGCAACACCGAACCAGCTCCACGTTGAGAACGGAACGGAGATCGTCGCTGCCGGCATCCCTGTTCTGATCGAGAAACCGATCGCCGACGATGTCGATGCTGCAGGGGCACTGGTTGCCGCCAGCGAGAAGGCAGGCATACCGGTGCTGGTCGGCCATCACAGGCGCCACAATCCGATGATCCAGGCGGTCAAGCAGATCGTCGACGGCGGAAGGCTTGGCCGGATCATCACGGTGCACGGCACGTTCTGGGTCGCCAAGCCCGACGAGTATTTCGACATCCCCTGGCGGCGCGAAGCGGGCGCCGGCCCTATCTTCGTCAACCTGATCCACGATGTCGATCTCTTCCGATATT
>NZ_JBFUAY010000224.1:0-6693 GCF_056406015.1 Rhizobium sp. P1_E1
CATGAGATCCGGCCAGAGTGGAGTTTCATCCGGCTCGATGAAATAAACCGAACGAAAGGCGCTGTTGGCGTATCGCAGCCGGTCATGACCATCGTAGACGGCAATCAGCGTTTCGGTGCGTGAGGAAAGGTGCAGAAGCTGTTCGAATATCTCGTCCATACCGAACCCTGTCTGGTTGCCTTGGTATGAGATGGCGCAGAAACCCTATGAGAAAAGAGCCAGTCAGCAAGCAAAGGCGCCTCTAGTGATTACGGAAGCGTCAACGAGATGCCGTTTTCAATCGTGATTGGACATCGGCTGAGACCTGAGCGACGCTATTTTTGGGAGGCGGACCATCTATTTTTCCGGAGATAGGAGGCCGAGATGGAACAGTACGCACTCGATCAGTTGAAAACCATTGCAAAGGTCAGCACGACCTGCAAGCGCCTCGAAATGACGCGGCGCGAACGGCTTGAACGGTGGGCCGAAAGTCTCGAAGGCAGCCCGAGACCGTTTCTTAAGACGCTTCACGAAACCGAATATCAGCCGATGGCCGATCGGCTTGCTCTCAGGGATGACGGCACGCCGATCTCCGTTGCATTCGCTGATCCCATTCTGCGCGCGGCGGGAATGGAAAATGACAGCTATGGAGAAGCCAAACGGTTCTTCGACCTCGGCGATGAACAATTGCATGATCTTGTCTGCTTCTGCCATTTCGGTGAACGCGTCAGCGCGGCAGTCGTCGCTCGCCGTTTGCGGAAGATGTCAGGCTCCAAACCAAGTGGGTTTTTCGCTCAGCTTCGTGCGTTGTTTGCCTGATTGAGGCGAAAGGTCACCATCTGACGTGCTGGTCGGGGATGCATCGATCCCCGTCGCGGGTGGCACGCGCGACGCCCCAGGCCAGATCGGTCGGGTCGTTGCTCCTGCGGCGTCGACTGCCGCGGACATTTTGAGGGGCAGATTTCTGAAGCAGTTGGTTCCTGCTGGTCAACTGGCGGGTCAGGTCTTTTGCGCTGGCCGACCACCACGCCCCCGAGGGATTTGGGTCAAGGCGTTCACCAGCAGCACCCACTATGTCAGCGTGCTGGGGAAAGATGCCTCGCCGCGCGACTATCCAGTCAGGTAGACGCTTGAAGAGGCCGTATCGCTACTTACCGCCAGCTAACCACGCGCTTGCCATTGTAGGTGATTTAACGGAAAATCCTCGGCGTGGCCCTTGAGGCCTGGGCAGCCTGCCATGATCGGAGAACGCCGTGCCTCTGAAAAACATTTTGGCCGCAGCAGCAATCGTCTTCATGACACTCTCAGGATGCGCAACTAGTGGATCGTACAACACAACCTACGCACAGCCGCAGGGGATAGGCCCGGTTCGCGGGGAAATGGGCGGTTACTAGCCCATCCAAGGTGTTTCGACCGCTTGAGAAACACAGCCTGGCTGTTTACGACGAACCAACCTCGGTGCTCGATCCGATGACATGGTCGCTGTCCGCGGAAGAACGCATGACGGTGATGGTGGTGACCCACGAAATGGGCTTTGCCCGCGAGGGCGCGCAACGCGTGGTGTTCATGGATGCCGGCGCCATCGTCGAGAGCGGCGCGCCGGATGAATTCTTCGCCCACCCGAAAACCGACCGGTCGGGTCGTTGCTCCTGCGGCATCGACTATCGCTGACAGGCTGCTTCCTTGGGTCGAAGCCAACTGCGAGATCAATTGCCGGATCCTCAAGACGTGACCGGAGAAGGCCTCGTCTTTAGTCTCGAAGTGCTCCAGGCCTTTTTCGCCTTCACGCCTATAACCACCATCCTAGACATGGAATTCTCCACTAAAGATAATGGGATAGTCGAGAGGCGTAGGTTCCGTGCGACAGTAGGGCTTTAAGCCTCAATATTGTCGAGCATCGAATTCTTCAATCGTTTCGGGGTCCTGCTTATATTCCCATTGCACACCGTTCAGCCGGCGCCAGATTTGTCCCGATGGGTTTCGGGCGGCGCCGTCGACGAGTGGCACCGGAAAGAGTGTCTCGTGCTTGTGCCAGAGTGTGACGTCAGTGACGTTGGCCTGCTTGGGCTTCAGGAACAGGTTGAAAAGGAGTGCGAAGTCCATTGGCCGATTTTTCTCCAATGGACTCAACTATAGGGACATTTTGGGTACTTTCAAGTACTATAATTTTGCGAACCCGACGGGCGAAAAACATCGGCACCATCACCAAGTACGCCAGCAATGCGAGATTCGGGTGCGTTCCAGTTTCTGTAGGGCTTCCTCGGCATCCGGAAAAATGAAGAACGAGGACCACCGATAGGTGAGCGGCATGGGGAAGCGTTCATACAGGGGTATCCGGTCACGAATCCGAAGGCGCTCGCGGCAATCCGTGCTGGTGCCGACCAACTACGCTCGTGGCCACGAGCGGGGATTTGACTTTCATCCGCTGAACGGCGCCTCGTCGCCCGCAGCCGCGCCTTCCTCGACCGCGCCACGTCACTTTTCGCAGAGCCGTCGGCCGCCGGAATATGGCTGATAGGTACAATCGGACGGCCGGAAGGAGCGGTAACTGCGCGAGCAGGCGGTGATATTGCAGGACTGTGTTGCGCCTTGACCATCGCTTGCCGCTCCTGTCGATAGCACTCCATTCGGCGTAGGTTCGGCCGTCGCTTGGCGCATGAAGTCCCGCCAAATATGCGCTGGCAGGGCGCCGCCCGTGACCCCCTTCATCGGCGTGTCGTCATCATTGCCAACCCAGACTCCGACGACCAGCGATTCCGTGAAGCCGACGAACCAGGCATCGCGATTGTTTTGGCTGGTGCCGGTCTTGCCGGCTGCAAACGAGCCGGGGTCTGCTCCACGCCCAGTGCCGCGTTCGACAACCAACTGCAGGAGCCCGAGGAGATCGGACTGGTAAGGCGAAAGATCGACATTCGGCTTTGACTGCGAGCCAACTCGAAACACGTTGGGCTGCCCTGCCGCTTGAAACTCGATGATGCCCCAGGGTTTAACAGGTGCCCTGCCGAGTTGGACAGACGCATAGGCGCTGGTGAGGTTAAGCAGATTTACTTCGGACGTCCCGAGCGCCAACGACGGCGTGCTGGCGAGGGGCGTATCGATGCCGAGCTCACGCGCTGCGGCAATCACATTGTCCAAACCAACCTCTTCGGCAAGCGCCACTGAAGCGGCATTGAGTGATCGCGCGAACGCCTCGGCAAGCGTAACCCAACCGCGATAGTTGCCACCGGAGTTTTCTGGCGACCAACCGTCTATGTCAATTGGCGCGTCCAGAACCTGGTCGGACAAAGTCAGTCCAGCTTTCAATGCTGCGTAATAGACGAATAGCTTGAAGGTGGAACCCGGCTGGCGCATCGCAGTGACAGCGCGATTGAACTGGCTCGCCTTGTAGTCGCGCCCGCCAACCATGGCGACGACCGCGCCGTCCGGGGTCATCGCAACCAACGCGGCCTGCGATGCTCCGACAGTTGCTCCTTCACCGTCCAGGGCTCTTTTCACGACCCTTTCGGCGATTTGCTGCAATTGCGGCACCAGCGTGGTTCGCACCGTCGTCGAACCCGGCGAGGAGCCGGCGACTTCGCTCGCTTGCGGCGAAATCCAGTCGGCAAACCAGCTTCCCGAGCGCGGCGTCGGCGTCGTTGGATGCAGCTTGGCAAAGCTCGCCTTGGCCTCCGCTGCCTCTGGCATGGTAATCTTATCATTCGTCGCCATCGCGTCGAGAACGACCATGGTACGCTGCCGGGCGCCTTCGAAATTATCGATGGGATTCCATTGACTTGGCGCCCGCAGCAATCCCGCCAGCATCGCCGACTCCGGCAGGTTAATGGCGTCGATATCCTTGTTGAAATAAATCCGCGCGGCGGCAGGCATGCCGGTAGCGCCCGCGCCAAGATAGACGCTGTTGAGATAGCGCGTCAGGATTTCCCGCTTGCCGAGCTTCCACTCCAGCCAGACTGCGATCACAACCTCCTGTATCTTTCGCTTTATTGTTCGATCGCTGTCGAGGTATTGCAGCTTGATGAGTTGCTGGGTGATCGTGCTGCCCCCCTCCACCACCGAGCCAGCCTCCAAATTCCGGAGAAACGCCCTCCCGATCCCTCTTGGATCGACGCCGAAATGATCCATGAACCGGCGGTCCTCAATTGAAAGGACGGCATCGATCAGCCGCGGTGGGAACTGGTGGTATTGCGCATATGGCCCTTGATAAGGTCCCTGCCTTACGAGCGGCGCACCGTCGGCGGTTTCCAGCACAACGATAGGCTTTAACGTCCCGTCACGGATCTCGCTCCAGGGCACGTCCTTTAGTGCCCACACCAGCACGCTGCATACGAGGAGRCAGACAAGCAAGGCCGACCCCATAGCGAATTTCCACCAGTTCGCCGGAAGCCATCGGCGTCGGCGACTTTCGCGCGGTTTGGAATCCCGATCGCGAATGCCGCGCCCGGCTCTGGCCAGAGCAGTCGTCATCCATTTGGCGGGAGCTGATATGGTTACCAGCCGCATCGACCTCCTTAGCTTCGCTCTCAAAAACGAAGCCATCGTCTTGGTCTTCGCCAACGCAGAACTTGCCTTCAAATCGTGGCGCAGCGCACGTAATAGATTGCTCGCAGCCTGTCGTGTTTGCACGAAGGTTCCGTGGGGGAGTTGCGGGTTGTCGCCTTGGGTGATTCCTGGCGAATCCGAGGCGGCCGCTTGCGTCGCTGAATCTGCTGGCTGATTGCGACCCGTGCTCGAGTTGCCAACGCTTTCGCCTGAGGATTCGGGAGGATTAGGCATCGGTTACCGCTAAAAGGCCAACGTGGCATGAACTTTATAGCCGGGCGATGCCGAGTGTTCTACCGTAAACGGTCCCATAGGCTTCTGTATGAAACGAAGCCGGCTCTCATTCGCGCGGTCATCGACGAAGTTCGAGACTGCCGTTGCCGCTATAGTCATACGAATACCAGTACCGCGATCATCGCCACGGCCGACGTAACGCGTGCTCCGGTGAAGACTGTGGTCATTGAGAAGTCCGGCCTGTCCGAATGTGTTTGATTTACTCGGCAGCGCCAAGGACGGCCATCAACCCCGCCCCGATCCAACATACGAGCGCTAAACGAACCTGCCTCTTGCGCTCCAGTTCCCGTTCTGTCGCCGTCTGTGCGAGATCGAACACTTGTGAGACAACTGGKACGATTTTCGCCGATCCGCTGATCACTTCTCGCAAAGTTTGGCCAAGTTCTTCTCCAAACTTCGCCGCAGGGCGCCAGAGATTTCAGTCTCCAGTCCTTTGACGATGTCGCCGAACCGGCCACCGGTCTTCACGATCTCGATGGAGGTGTCAGTCATCTTGCAGGTCGCCAGGTCGACCTTCAGACGAACCGCGGCAGTCGCTGAAAACCCTCCTTCGACCAGCGCTTCGGCTGAGGTCTTGCAAGCAAGAGTGCCCCGGGCGCTCGCCTCCGCGGTGTCGCCATTCACCGACAATTCCAGGTTCTCGATCTTCACGGCATCGAGCTTGTCGATGCCGACCTCCACACTGATGCCGAATTTCGACACCTTGGCCTTCAAAGACCTGCATGGCTGCGCGTCTCCGATGGCCCTCTCCAAGGCATTCGGTGCCTGGGCGTTGGCGAAGGAGCATGGCTGGAGGAGAAAGGCTCCTGCCGCCAGCAGGCCCAAACAGTTCCACATCGCTTTCTCCGATCTCACCGCGTTTTCCATGGATGCATCGTAACCGTATCCCGCTCCCGCGTTGTTCTCGTCGCCGTGAACTGTGATCGACAATGCGTGGATGAGCAACGGGAGTTTCAGCGCTACCTCCCATGGCGCCATCTGATTGCTGCTTCGGTCCGATTGCTGGCGCCAAGTGGCAACTTGTGCTTGGCAAAAGGCCGAACGGCCAGGTCATCCGGAAGACTGGCGTTATGACGATCGTGCTCATCGGTGACATCGTCGTTCCCGGCGACGGCATCGCTATCCGGTTTCCCGTTCAACTGTTGGTCCTGCTCGAAGTCGTCTAGGGTCGGGCATCCCGAAAGTAATGCGCATCGATGTTCTAAAGGTGAGCGCCAGTTACTAGAGATGATATGCTGGCCTTGTCACGCGGGCGGTAAACTTGCACGCGGAAGGCCGCACAAGACAACAGGTCATCGATGCTGATGATCGAAAACTATCGGACCGGTTTGCCCTGGAATATCAGGCGTCGACGCAAGCCCCTGGTGATGGGATTACGTCGCGTCCGATTTTCAGGAGGGTGGCTCTAGATTCGATGCGCCCCGACCCCTAGCGTGCCCGCGCCCGCCTAGTGGGTACCGTCCCTCACCTGAGTTCCCTTCAACTGCTGCAGCGGATCGAAGCCCAGAGGTCGTGGTATCGTCGAAGCCGTCAATTGCGAGATTCCGTTGAGGGCGGCATTGAGGCTTTGACGACGGTGGCGGACCGGCCGCGAGCCCCTTATACATCACGGCACGACGCATGTGAGGCTGTCCAGGACCCGGTGTGCGACCTCATGAACCGCTTTCCCCACCGCTATTGAGAGCCAGCGCGGAACTGATGCAATCAAGCAAAACCTGTTCGCCAAACGGTTTTGTCAGGCAGCCGACGATGCCCGCGCCCAACGCAGACGCGCGTACGTTCTTTTCCGGAAAGGCGGTGATCAGAACAGTCGGAATGCTCTTGCCCAGCGCGACGAGCCGGCGATGCAGATCGAGCCCGCTCATTCCGGGCATATTGATG
>NZ_JBFUAY010000225.1:0-6670 GCF_056406015.1 Rhizobium sp. P1_E1
CCGCTGCTTAGCGTAGAGGCGTACTACAGCCTTCCTCAAGGCAACGATTTAGCCAACATAGGACCTCATACGGTAAGCCAGTTTTTTGCTCGGCTCTGCGATCAAGCTATAAATAAGCACGAGGACGAGCTTACAGCGGTACACGGCATCAAGACGAAAGACCAGGATGCCATTTTTCTACCTCTTGGGATTCGGATGCATAGTTTCGATCATGTACTCTCGCAAAAACTTAATGGTTTTGGAGGCATGCGAGGCGGTTTCGCTCATAGTTTCAGAATAAAGCAAAAGTTACCTCGAGCTGCACTTGAGCAGAATATTGTAATAATTGAACGTTTGTTGCTGCCGTTCGACAACGAAATTTGTGCTCGAATCGACAGCGGTATTTCCTGAGCCGGCGTTCGATCTATCCGAGCTACGTTTTTCCTTTGATCAGGATGGCTCAGGCGACCTTTCGTTAGCGTAAAAATAGTCCTGCTAGCTTGCCCTCGCAATGACTGAATAGCCAAAGGGTGCGGGCACGGGTTTTAGTCCGCAACGGCACACCGTCGCGCCTACTGGCAATGGTGCTGTGCTTTACTGTCCACAAAACCGGGCGATCTTCTCCTTGCACTGCATTCAGCGGGCGTAATCCCTACGGACAGCGGTACGGCTAACCAAGCCACCCTTACAGCCGAGCGTACATAAACGTATACCTTTTCGGCACAACACTCTTGACCGTACAGATAGAGTACACTAATGGTTCGTACACATCAGTCTAAGAGATAGGAGTACGAATTATGGGTGCAGTTGTCGGCTATGCGCGGGTGTCAACTAGCCAGCAGGACCACTCCAGTCAGGTTGCGAGGCTGGAAGCAGCCGGAGCTACGAAGGTTTTTACTGAGAAGCGATCCGGCCTTGACGGTGAGCGTCCGGCATTGGCTGAATGCCTGCGCTATTTGCGGGATGGGGATACGCTGCTTGTGACTAAGCTTGATCGATTGGCCCGGTCCACGGCAGATCTCTACAAAATCGTAAGCGACATTGATAAGCGCGGGATCTCCTTCAAGGTGCTGGACGACACCGCAATCGATACCAGCAGCCGAACCGGCAAGCTTGTGATGGGCGTACTGGCTTTGATCGCTGAGTTTGAAACCGACATCCGCAAGGAGCGGCAAATGGAAGGAATTGCCAGAGCCAAAGCCGAGGGCCGTGCAGGCGGTAGGCCGGCTCTTGTGACCGAGGAAGTTCGCACTAGGGTCTTTGGTTTACGAGAGAAGGGCGTGAGCATTCGCAAGGTGGCCGAGGAAATTGGCTTCTCAAAGGCGACTGTTCAAAAAATAATTGAAAAACAATGAGTTACTAAGCGTTCAATTGGTTTTTTTGGTTCCGGACCCTTTTAGGAATAACTAATGGTGCATCGGTATAAGCAGATATACGAATGTATATATGAACAGTTAGATACAGTTGTATGTACATAATACAATCAGGAAGATAACGCCATAGTAGGCACTAGGTACATATACATAATATATGATGATACATAGCTCATCAATGTAGATATAGTGTATTGTATATCAATATATAGATGCTATGCTATGCCATAGATATATGTGTCTGCGGAACAGCTTAATACATTGATTATAACAATTGAATACATATAGATATAAATACCGGATAGAAGACAATGTCGACACTAGATGATATTAATATCTATTCATTTTCAATGAAATACAGATCATATCTACGAACTTGTGCATCCAAGTCATGTCGGTTGCGCTGCCATGCCCGGTTCATGGTCAAGACTACTGATATAACGTACCAGCTCCCGGCTGGATGAAATACGAGTGCTCGGAATTTGAACAGGACCACGATTGAGTGCGATCCGGCTATGGTAGGTAACGTGTAAGACTTGAATATTAATTGGCAATACAAGACTGATGTGCGGCATACGAAGTACCGCCAAGTCTTAGTATGTAATCGAGGTCTTCGGACCGAGATTGTCAATTTCAAAGTTCGATTGGATGTTTTGCTTTGCGATGCTGTCTCTTTGGGCCGTAGAGGCCCGCCAGAGCGCAAACTGTGGTCGGAGTAGGGCAATGGTGCTGCGACGACAATATGCCTCCCTGCGGGCAAATGTGGGAATTTTCGGCATCGCTAAAATTGATCTAAGATTTTGGTATCGTTCAATATTCCTGTGCGCCGAACTGGTAAGTAGCGTTGTTTTTAACATCTGTCTGCCCCGCCTGTATCTAATGCCATCAGCGCCACGGTTGCCTGCGCCCGGTCCATGTCCGGGCCAAACCTTCCGACACAAGAATGTCACCAAGGGATCGGCCACCCCGCACCAGTACTCGGAGCTCGCGCCCGTTCCTGTCTTTGTCCCGGTTTCTCCATGCCAATATGTGCAAGGGGCCGTCATTGACCAGTTCCATGAGCCTTACAGTTGCCCGTTCGCCTAGCGCCTTTTCGGCTGCACAATGGGGCTGACTGATTTCCGGTGTGTCGATGTCGGCAATACGGATTTTGACACCATCGTTCCAGAGCGTATCACCGTCCACGATGCAATTAACTCGTGGGCCGGTCCCGCATCGCTGGTAGGCCGGTTGCACTATATCGGCTACAGCCGGACAAGTGACAGAGAATACGACGCCAAGCGGTACGACTAGCCAGACCGCAAGGCTCATGCCGGTGATGACACTCATACCGTCAATGCTGGGTCACGAACTGGAAATACCCATCTGCAGCAAGCCGGGGATGAACGCCCCGTTCGAAGCTGCTGTTGATCCGGGCCGGATCGGCGCTCTCAAGCCAACCGCGAAACTGCGCTGTATCGGCGGCAAAACGTCTAAGCTCGTCCTTGAAGGCAGCATAATAGCTATCGTAGGTCTGGTAGCGTTCCGTAGTCAGGCCGTGCTTGTGACAAAACGAGGCAGCGAGAACGAGGGGGTCAACTCTGTCACGATATGCTCGTTGCAGCGGCTCGTCTCCCATGAAGTCTATAACGTTCAGTTCACTGCCGCTCCTACCTGAAAGCCGGTGAACCTCGTCCGCGAAGCCCTGGTAGAAAGAGTTGTAGTTGTCACCCACGCTTGGTTGCCTGTTGGCTTGCGCCTCGTCAGCTTTGGGAGCGGGCGTACCACCGCCATAGGTGGCATCCAGTGCGACAGTCTGCGGCGCTGACAGAGCCATGTTCCGATACCAAGCGGGCATCGCTGGTCTCATGCCGCGACGATATGCATAGCCGATAACTGGAAGCTGCTTGCCGCCATGCACGGTCTGCAACTGATGCTTGGCCATAAGGGCGACATTCCTCATCTGATCGGAAGCAAGGTCGCGCATGATCGTATCAGCATCCTGGTTTGCACCTTGTTGCGATCCGCTAGTCTTCAAGGCTTCGAGGTAGACGTAAGCCCGAACAGTCTCTTTGCCTGCGCTCGTGGTATGCCGAAAAAACTTGTACCCGGCGAATGCCAGCAACCCGATGATGATGATTTCCAAGTGCCTGCCCCTGCGCCCAACCCGGATCAAATATCCGATTTTTGGATAATCCGAAATTCGGATTACCGCACGGTTGAAGGGACAGTCAACCGAGCATGGCGAAAACGCTGCACTCAAAGAGGCAAGAGGTGCTGGTAGCGGCGATTGCAGAGCGGCGCCGTGCTAAAGGCTTGTCTCAGGCGCAAGTAGCCAAGGCATTGGGACGCCACCAACCGTTCATCGCCAATATCGAAAGCGGTGAACGGCGGGTCGATTTGCTGGAGCTTCTCGCCCTGGCGGACATCATTGAGCTAGACGTGCATGCTCTGCTTGATCGACTACAGCAGGTTTCCGGCTGAAGTCGAGTTTTTGTATTGCTTCGTTGAGCAATTGCAGGGTATGCCCGCCGAAATAACTCTGGTACGTCACGCCCTGTTGGCTGTGTCCCACAAGGGCTTTGATAAGAGGTCCGTCAACTTTCGCGTTTACCAGCTCAGTGATGACCGTATGCCTCAGGCTGTGGAATACTAGTAGCTTCGTTTTGATGCCAAGGGATGGAAGCAGGGTCTCGTTGAACCAACGGCCGATAGCTCGACCGCGCCCGTGTTCAACGGAAGTGCTAAGATCGTGAAACAGTTTTGATACGCCACGCTGGCGCAATGTCTGTACGTAATCCAAGAAACCGAGCGCGACCAGATCTTTATGTACTGGAACCCTGCGCTTTGCGGACAAGGTTTTCAGCTTCTTCTCATCGCCTTCATCATTCAGGTCGAAAAACCAGACGTCATCCTCTTGCTTGATGTCTGTAAGATCGATCTGCGCGATCTCGTTCAGCCTTGCGCCCGTATATAAGCCAATCAGCGGTCCCCATTTTTGATGTGGTTTACGCGCATGCACAAGGCCACCATCCACTATGGCGTCCAAAATGGTTCGTACTTGCTCTGGTGTGAACCCTTCGCGCGTCTTTGCCTGCAACCGCTGACGGTTCTGTTTGATAGCAACGGCTGCGAATAGGTTTTGTTTGATATGGCCGTGTTGGTGGGCGTAGCCAAAAAAGTCATTGTAGGTCTGTAGGTACTTGTTGATCGAGGGCACCGACAGACGGGGCAGATTTGTCATGATCAGTACTTCCGCCAACGGCTTTCCTATAGTCGCCTGCTTTTTGTGGCGATGCTTAGGGAGGGAAAACAGCGTGTCCTTAACGGTTGTCACGTCCTGCTGGGTCAGCGTAGCAATGTCCCGGTTAGCACCGAACAGCTCGGTTAGCAGGCCAAGATATTCCTCCTTGCCGCTTACTGTAGTCGCTACCCAGTTGCCACCCCGGGTTCGCTCCATGATGAACCGCTTGGCGAGTTCTTCTATCGTTATGCCTGTGCTACTAGGCTGTTCCAATGGGGCAGGCGACGGTCTGGACTGCGGCTCCGCAGCAGATATGGTGCGGTCAACCGGCGCGCTTAGGTCAAATTGATCGTAGGATGCATCGTGATCGAGTGCCGCTTTCAAAAAGCTGCGGACAGCCTTTTTGAAATCTCGTTCTAGCCAACCGTATTGTTCGTCTGCATTCGAGAAAGGTACACTGTACTGGGCCATGAAACCTGCGAGCAGGGTTTGGTAACCGGTATCAAAGGACAGGGGCCGACCTTCCGCTATTTCCCGCTCGGTCGTCGCAAGCCGTAGCTCGTAATCCTGTCTCGTCTTTTCATTCAAACGGCCTTGGACATCTATCTCGTTTCTAACCTTGTCGAGAAGTTCGCGGAAATGCCTTTTCAGCAAGCCGTGTAGTTCGTCGTATCGCATCCCGTACGCAATTCCATGGTCGTTCAATCGTTCGCCTATCTGGATCAAAGAGCGAGACAAGCGCAATGCCTTATTCGGGTCACGCGTCTGTAGGGAGAGCTTGATCGTTTCGGCTTTACGATGCGGATGGAGCTGCTTCGGTAGTGGCCAACGGAAGTAGAATAGGCCGTGCCGCGACTTGAGAAGGTATGTGGGAACGAACAAGAAATGCCTCACCGGAATGTCCCACCTGTGGAAGCCGGTAGCAAGTCTTTGATTTAAAAGGAAATGGTGCCGCTTGCAGGACTCGAACCTRCGACCCCATCATTACGAATGATGTGCTCTACCACCTGAGCTAAAGCGGCCCCTCGCGGCCGAAGCATGCGGCCCGCGATTTGCATGGCGCTGATACAGCCATTGTTGGAAGATTTCAAGCGCCCTGTCACGGCTTTGGCAAAAAAGAGGGGAGGGCGCCTCAGAGCGCCAGCCGGGCGCGTGCCGCCCTGTATTCGGCCTCCAGCCGGTCGACGAGTTTGGCCACCGGCTCGACCGCCTTGATCGCACTGATGCCCTGGCCGCTGCCCCATATGTCCTTCCAGGCCTTGGCGCCGCCGACAGCCTGTTCGAAATCCATCTTCGAGACATCGGCTAAGGGCAGATTGTCCGGGTCCATGCCGGCAGCGACGATCGAGGGCTTGAGGTAGTTGCCGTGCACGCCGGTGAAATAGTTGGAATAGACGATATCGCTGGCAGCGCCTTCGACGATCGCCTGCTTGTAGGCGTCCGCGGCGCGCGCCTCTTCGGTGGCGATGAAGGGCGAGCCGATATAGGCCATGTCGGCGCCCATCGCTTCTGCGGCAAGGATGGCGCCGCCGGTGGCGATCGCACCGGCCAGCAGCAGCGGCCCCTCGAACCATTCGCGGATTTCCTGGACGAGCGCGAACGGCGAAAGCGTGCCGGCATGGCCGCCGGCGCCGGCGGCGACCGCAATCAGCCCGTCAGCCCCCTTGCGGATGGCCGAATGGGCGTGGCGGTTGTTGATAATGTCGTGCAGCACGATGCCGCCATAGGAATGCACCGCGGCGTTCACTTCGGGCACGGCGCCGAGCGAGGAGATGACGATCGGCACCTTGTATTTGACGCAGAGTGAGAGGTCGTGCTCCAGCCGCTTGTTCGACATATGCACGATCTGGTTGACGGCAAAGGGAGCGGCCGGCCGCTCGGGATGGGCGGCGTCGTGGCGGGCAAGCTCCTCTGTAATCTCCGCCAGCCATTCGTCGAGCTGGCTTTCCGGCCGGGCGTTCAGCGCCGGAAACGCCCCGATGACACCGGCCTTGCATTGCGCCAGCGTCAGCGTCGGATGCGAGATGATGAACAGCGGCGAGCCGATGACCGGCAGTCTCAATCTGTCCTTGAGGATCGGGGGCAGGGCCATGGT
>NZ_JBFUAY010000226.1:0-6654 GCF_056406015.1 Rhizobium sp. P1_E1
GCGCCAAAGCGCGCTGGGATGCCAAGGAGCTAATGCAAAAGCTCGATACTGGTGTCTATGACTATCATTCTCTGGTCTACGAATTCTCTCATATGTCTGCCGACGAAAAGGCGATGATCTTGCCGTTCCGCTGGAATGCGCTCGAATATTACAATAGGAACGAGACGAGCCTTATCCACTTCACCGACATGAATCGCCAGCCATGGGTAGAGCCGACCAATCCCAATCGAAGCGTA
Organism: Rhizobium sp. P1_E1; assembly: GCF_056406015.1. Lineage (NCBI taxonomy): Bacteria > Pseudomonadati > Pseudomonadota > Alphaproteobacteria > Hyphomicrobiales > Rhizobiaceae > Rhizobium > Rhizobium sp. P1_E1. The sequence continues at coordinate 237 of NZ_JBFUAY010000226.1, forward strand.
TTTTATGCGGCGGTGAACGCTGCGCTGGACGCAGGTGCTGTTACACTGGCGGATATTAATCAAGCTATCGACAAAGGTTACATCCATCCCGCCTTCCTGAAATGGATCGGCCGTTCGAAATCTTCAAGTTTCTTCCGCGATTTGGTCTGGCCTGCCCCTTATCTGCGCCTGCTGCCCGTTCAACATCGCATTCTTGCCCGTCTTAAGCGGTTACCGTCCTTGCTCTGAAGTGTTCAATCGCGGTTGGGCGCTGCATTCGTAAGGTTCGCTGCTTGTTTGGCGCATACAAAGCCCACTTCACTGGCGGAGCGAAAGAGTGGGGCGAGGAACGGCACGAGTACTCATCTTTCTGCTATTTGACCTTTTCTCAAGCCGGTAAAACGGCGGCCCCTTTTCGCATTCGTTCCACAGATGCCAACTGAAAGCGTGCGGGGTGGACTTGGAAAGTGAAAAGGTCTAACGCAATTTCATGAACAGAAGAGCGATCAACCTCGTCGAAAACAGCGTGCTCGAGTCGGCAAAACGCACGATAGAGACCGAAAGACGCGGTCTCGAAGCGCTCGAACAGGCTTTTGACGATGGATTGGCCGGTCCTTTCACCCGCGCCGTCGAAGTCATCGGCGACATCTCCGGACGCGTCATCGTCACCGGCGTCGGCAAGAGCGGGCATATCGGCGCCAAGCTCGCGGCGACATTCGCGTCAACGGGAACGCCCGCCTTTTTCGTGCATGCGGCGGAGGCCAATCACGGCGATCTCGGCATGATCGCGCGCGACGACGTCGTGCTGGCGATTTCCAAAGGCGGCGAGAGCGCCGAGCTCAAGAGCATCATTTCCTTCACGCGGCGCTTCTCCATTCCGCTGATCGCCATCACCTGCAGCGACCGTTCTTCGCTTGCGACCGCCGCCGATATCGTCCTCCTGATACCGAACGAGCAGGAGGCCTGCCCGAATGGGCTGGCGCCGACGACCTCGACGCTGATGCAGCTTGCAATCGGCGACGCGCTGGCGGTGGCGCTTCTGGAGGCGCGCGGCTTTACCGCCACGGATTTCCACGTCTTCCACCCCGGCGGCAAACTCGGTGCGAGCCTGATGCATGTCGCCGATGTCATGCATACCGGCGAGCGGCTGCCACTCGTTGCCAAGGGCACACCGATGCCGGAGGCGATCACCGTGCTGTCGCGCAAGCATTTCGGCTGCGTCGGGGTGCTTGATGAAGATGGGCGGCTCTGCGGCATCGTCACCGAAGGCGACATGGCGCGCAACCTGACACGCAATCTTTCAGAGCTTGCCGTCGACGACATCATGACGCGGACGCCGAAGACGGTGAAGCCGACGGTGCTGGCGACCGCGGCCCTGGCGCTGCTCAACCAGCATCACATCGGGGCATTGATCGTTATCGACGATGACCGCCGGCCAGTCGGGCTGGTGCATTTCCACGACCTGCTGCGGATCGGCGTCGCCTGATCAGGCTCGTTCGATCAGACGGGCTCGACCGTCATTGCAAGCACCCGCAACATCAAACGGGCAAGCTTGCCGCCCTATGTCTGGTTGTCGCATTGATTTATATGAGAAAATTTTTGGCTGGGGAACCTGGATTCGAACCAAGATTAACGGAGTCAGAGTCCGTCGTTCTACCATTGAACTATTCCCCAGCAGTTGCCGCCGAAGCATGGCTTGGCTGCTGTGCGGCGCTTATAACCAAAAGCGGGCGGATTGCAAATACCCGTTTTGAAAAAATTCGTGCGGTGCGGAAGACGTGAAACGATCCTCAAATCCCTCGTCCAAAAAAGAATTTGGCGATTTCGGCGGGCGCTGATATTCTTGCCGCAACGCAAAAATCGAATGAGCGCCTGCTGCATATCTCAAGACTTGCGCGGCGCGGTGGAAAAAGAACGTGGAAGACCCCGAAGGCGGCGCAAAGCCGCAATTTGACGGGGCGTCGGCGGCAGGGCGCAAGGACGGCAAGAAGTCCAGGCGCCGCAAGGGCAAACGTGGCGGGCAATCCCGCAACGCGGCTCATCCCGCTTCGTATGAGCCTTCCGGCGGTGCCGGACAGCCTGCGCGCCCGATGGAAGATGCAGCCGGTAATCCGGCCCGCAAGCGCAAGCGTCGCCGTCGTGGCGGCCATGGTGCTGCGCAGGATGGTTCACTTCAACCTCATGCGATGGAACAGGCCGGAGCGGCAGATCATGCCACCCGGTCCGATGGCGATTCGGCGCCGAGCCGTCGCAACCGCCGCAAGCATCGCGGCAAGCGCGGTCTTCAGGGCCGGCCGCTGACATCGGCAAAACCATCTGCTGTCTCGCAGCAGGAACGCCGCGCGGAAGAGACGGCGCTCGGTGCCGAACTGCGTGAAACGCTGAATGGCGCGAGCGCCAACCGCAGGGGCCGCCAGGAAAGCCATGCCCATCCCGGTCACCAGAGGGGGGATCGCCAGGCCGGCGAGCATGCTTGGCCGGAGGAGCTCTATGCCGCTCTCGATCTCGGCACCAACAATTGCCGTCTCCTCATTGCCCAGCCGACCCGTCCGGGTCAGTTTCGCGTCGTCGATGCTTTTTCCCGCATCGTGCGCCTCGGCGAAGGCCTTGCGGCCAGCGGCCGTCTGTCCGACGAGGCGATGGAGCGGGCAATCGAGGCCTTGAGGATCTGCGCCTCCAAGCTCAGGAATCGGGAGATCCGCCGCATGCGGCTGATCGCCACCGAAGCCTGCCGCCAGGCCGTCAATGGCGAGGAATTCCTCAACCGGGTCGTTGCCGAAACCGGCCTCGCACTCGAAATCATCGATCGCGAAACCGAAGCGCGGCTTGCCGTCTCCGGCTGCTCCTCGCTGGTCGGTCGCGAGACGCGCTCCGTCGTGCTGTTCGATATCGGCGGCGGTTCGTCGGAGATCGCCGTCATCCGTATCGGCGACAATCGCTTCAGCCGTCTCGCCAATCACATCACCCACTGGACCTCGCTGCCGGTCGGCGTCGTGACGCTGTCGGAGCGCCATGGCGGACACGACGTCACGCCGGAGGCTTTCGAAGGCATGGTACGCGAAGTCGAAGGCATGCTTGGAGGCTTCGATTGCCCGGAGATCGAGGTCGCCCAGACCGGCGACTTCCATCTGATCGGCACGTCGGGCACGGTGACGACGCTTGCCGGCGTCCATCTCGACCTGCCGCGTTATGACCGGCGCAAGGTCGATGGCATCTGGCTGTCTGATGACGAGGTCTCCGCCATGCAGGCAAAGCTTCTCTCCTGGGATTTCGCCAGCCGCGCCGCCAATCCCTGCATCGGGCCGGATCGGGCCGATCTGGTGCTCGCCGGCTGCGCCATTCTCGAGGCGATCCGCCGCCGCTGGCCAAGCCCGCGCATGCGCGTTGCCGATCGCGGCTTGAGGGAAGGCTTGCTGACAGACATGATGGCCGATGACGGCGTGTGGCGGCGCCACCGCAACCGCCGCGGCCAGCGCGCGAGATAGGGAGAAGGCATGACCAAGGCACCGATCGCGGGAAACCGCACCGGCCGCAAGCTCGGCCAGCGCGTCAAGAACAAGAAGATGAAGGCCTCCTCCCGCCAATGGCTGGAGCGCCACCTCAACGATCCCTATGTGCAGCGCGCCCAGCTCGAAGGCTATCGCGCCCGTGCCGCCTTCAAGCTGCTGGAGATCGACGAGAAACATCATATCCTGCGCGGCGCCAGGCGCATCATCGATCTCGGCGCTGCCCCCGGCAGCTGGTCGCAGATCGCAGCCAAGGTCACCGGCTCGACGGATGATGATATTCGTGTGGCTGCGATCGATTTCCTTGAAATGACCCAGCTGCCGGGGGTCAAGATCCTGCAGCTCGATTTCCTGGATCCGACCGCACCGGAAAAGCTGCTGGAGGCCGTCGGCGGCACGCCCGATCTTGTCATCTCAGACATGGCGGCGCCGACCACCGGCCACCACCGCACCGACCATCTGCGCACCATGCATCTCTGCGAAGTCGCGGCGCATTTCGCCGTCGAGGTGCTCCAGGAAGGCGGGCACTTCCTCACCAAGACCTTCCAGGGCGGCACCGAGCGTGAGCTGCTCGCCATGCTGAAGCAGAACTTCCGCCAGGTCGTCCATGTCAAGCCGAACTCGTCGCGCGCCGAATCGGTCGAGATGTTCCTGCTGGCCAAGGGGTTCAAAGGGCGCAAGGCTGAGGGCGACGCTGAAGAAGCTTGATCTTCGGGCCGGTCCTGACGGATGATGGCGATCGACTGCATAGCTCCTTAAAACGGTATCGATTTAAGGATGAGATATGCAGCAATAGAAAGCGTTACGGCGTCCTTTGCGCGTCTGAAAGGACGCGCGCCGCTGTCAGGATTTGAACCGCTGATCCCATGCTTCTTTACGTCACGCTCGGAACCAACGACCTTTATCGCGCAGGGCATTTTTATGATGCCGTGCTGCCTGTGCTCGGCTATCGCCGCCAGCGTTCTTCCGAAGAGGAAATCGGCTATGCCGCCGAGGGCGATACGCGCTGCCGCTTCTGGGTGGTGACGCCCTTCAATCGCCGCCGGGCGACCTCAGGCAATGGCGCCATGATCGCGCTTGCAGCCGAAACACGGGCGGATGTCGACGCCTTCCATGCGGCGGCGATCGCGGCAGGCGCCGTGGATGAAGGCAAGCCCGGCCTGCGCTCCTACCATGCCCATTTCTACGCTGCCTATGTGCGTGATCTCGACGGCCACAAGCTCTCTGCGGTCTGCGAAAACCCGCAGTAGCGGCTGCCTATTTCACCGCGTGCTGTTCGGCTTCAACAGTTGCTGCCGTCATCGTCTTCAAGCGGTGGCCGGAAACGAGCGCACCGGCATTGCGGTCCATCCGGATAAAGGGAATGGTCGCAATCACCGTCAGTCCGGCAATGATATAGAAGGCAAGGTGGAAATCGGCCACCTGTAGCGCTTCGCCGCTGATATAGATCGAGCTCTCCAGGATCGCGGCGGCGACCGCAACACCGAGCGCCAGGCTGACCTGCTGCATCACCGAGCTCATCGATGTCGCCTGGCTGGCTTCGGCATCATCGATATCGGCGAAGGCAAGCGCATTCACCCCGGTGAACATGAAGGAGCGGGAGAAACCGCCGAGCAGCAGCACGCCGATGATGACGAGGTGCGGCGTCGACGGCGTGAACAGGCCGGTGATGACAGTCACCAGGGTGGTTACCATCGCGGCGCCGAGAAGCGTGGTGCGGAAGCCGGCGGCGGCGAAGACCCGCTTCGCCATAAATTTGGTGGTGATCGCGCCGATCGCCCCGGCAAAGGTGATGAGGCCGGATTGGAACGGCGTCAGCCCGAAGCCGAGCTGCAGCATCAACGGCGTCAGGAAGGGCATGGCGCCGACGCAAATGCGAAACAGCGTGCCGCCCAAGGTCGAGGCCCGGAACGTCGGGTTCTTGAACAGGTTGAGGTTGAGGATCGGCGCCGGGTGCCGCTTGGCATGGCGCACGTAGAGGAAGCCGCAGGTGAGGCCGATCAAGGTGGCGGTGACGCCGATGATCGGGGGCAGGGCCGGCAGACTGACCACCGACAGGCCGAAGACGACGCCCGCAGCCGAAAGCGAGGTCAGCACGAAACCGGTGAAATCGAGCCGCGGCGGCGCCGTCGCTTCCACCTCTGGCAGGAAGATCGTCGCAAGCCAGATACCGATAATGCCGACCGGCACGTTGATCAGGAAGATCCAGTGCCAGCTGAAATAGGTGGTGATGAAGCCGCCGAGCGGCGGTCCGGTGAGCGGGCCGACAAGTGCCGGGATGGTGAGCAGCGCCATGGCCGAGACCAGATCGCTGCGCTTCGTGGTGCGCACCAGCACAAGGCGGCCGACCGGCGTCATCATCGCGCCGCCCATGCCCTGCAGGAAGCGGGCAAACACGAATTCGACGAGGTTGGACGAGATGGCGCAGAAGATCGAGCCGATGACGAAGACGGAGATGGCAAGCCGGAAGATCTTCTTGGCGCCGAACCTGTCGGCCATCCAGCCGCTCACCGGGATGAACACCGCGAGCGCCACCATGTAGGAGGTCAGCGCCAGCTTCAGCGTGATCGGCCCGACATGCAAATCCGCCGCGATCGCCGGCAGCGCCGTCGCAATGACGGTTGAATCCATCTGTTCCATGAAGAGGGCGACGGCAAGGATCAGCGGGACGATGCGATTCATAGGCGGGAGCCTTGATGGGGCAGCGGATGGAGCTGGGAAGGCCAGTGCTGTTTAGTCCCAGTTCCCAGCCATGCCAATCCCCAAATCCGGGTCGACGACACGTTTGCTTCACGTCTGCGTGAGACGCCTTGCGCATCAACGTCGCCTGGCAAGATTGACATATGTTTACTTGGCCGGGGCAAAAAAACCCGGCGGAACTGACATCGGGGGGCCGTGCGGCGACGCACCGCACGTCATAGGAGGATGGACAT
>NZ_JBFUAY010000227.1:0-6631 GCF_056406015.1 Rhizobium sp. P1_E1
ATGCCGATCCGGGCACGACAGCTTTCCAGCAATTTCTGGCCGGCACCGGTTCCATGGTCTCCTGGAGGGGAGACGTGGGTGCAAGCGCGCGCACCAGCGACAGCTCGGTCGTTGGCGGCACCATCGGCTTCGACATCCTTCCGGGATCGTACGATGGCTTTAATTCGAAGACCGGCCAGTGGGACTAGCTTGCCAGCGGCCCGAACCACGCGCCAAACATGGCCTATCTGGGCTGGGGCGTCTATGTGATGGCCCGGGTCGACAGCGACGAGAAAAAGAAGAAAGCGGCCTGGAGTGCTGCAGCCCATCTCGGCGGCAAGGATCTGGCACTCTGGACGGCGGCCTATCCGTCCGGCTTCCAGTGCTATCGCAAGAGCCAGTTCGACATCAAGGAATGGGTGTCGGCAGGTTATGACGAAGCCTTTATCTCAGGCTATCTCGCTTCGCAGTCGAATTCCTACAACCATCCGAACGCCGCTATCGAGCCGCGTATTCCGGGCATCTTCCAATATTACAGCGTCGCGGAAGACGAACTGGCCAAGGTTTTCGCCGGACAGGTAACCGCACAGGCCGGCGCCGATGCGATCGCTGCCGCCTGGGAGAAGATCACCGATCAGCTCGGCCGCGACAAGCAGCTTGCGCTCTACAAGGCCTCGCTCGGGGCCTGATATACGACGGACATCTTCGGATGTCTCGTCCATGATCTCAGGCGGCACAAAGTCGTGCCGCCTGAACCGTTGCCCGGTTCCGCACGCCTTTCTGCCTCAAGGGTCTTGCCTATGTCGCATACGATTACCCCAGCCGTCAGCCCTGTGGAGGGCGCGACGGTCCAGCGCGCCGCCGCCAGGCGCGGTCGGCTGCTGCTCTTCGCTGCGACCATCTTGTTGTTCGCCGTCCTCATTCTCCAGATCCTCGATGCGAGCGGGGTCACGGCGCTCGGCCTCGTCAGCTGGCGACCGCTGCTGTTTGCCTATATCGTCTGGGCGGTGGCACTGTGTGCGAGCCAGGTGATGATCCGCGGTGAGGCGGGGCAGCGCGCGGTTTTCGTGCTTCCTGCCGTGCTCTTCACCGTCGCCATGGTGGTTTTCCCGACCGTCTTCGGGCTTTATATCGCTTTCACGGATTGGAACCTGAGCGCGGCGGCCGGCCGACGCTTCAACGGGCTCGACAATCTACGCACTTTGTTCGCGGACCGGTATTTCTGGAACGCGCTGCTGAACATGGTCTATTATGTTCTTTCGGTCCTCGTTCAATATGTCATTGCCTTCGGGCTGGCGCTGCTGCTCAACGCCGAGATCAAGGCGCGCAAATTCTTCCGTGTTGCCTTTCTCCTGCCGCTGATGCTGAGCCCGGTAGCTGTCAGCTGGATGATTGGAAAATCACTCATGGAATACCGGTTCGGCCCGGCGGCGACCCTTGCGCGCCATCTTGGCTGGGACAATCCGGCATTCTTCTCGACGCCGTGGCTCGCGCGAACCTCGATCATGGCCATGGATGCCTGGGTGTCGATCCCGTTCATGATGATCCTGCTGCTCGCCGGCCTTCAGGCGCTTCCTTCCGAAATCAAGGAGGCGGCGAAAGTGGATGGAGCGTCAGGCTGGCAGAGTTTCAAGGAGATCACCTTTCCGCTGATGCTTCCGGTCAGCATGACAGTGATCATCCTGCGCATCATCTTCCAGCTGAAGCTCGCCGATATCGTCATCAACGTCACCGCTGGCGGACCGGGCGGGGCGACGGATACCGTGTCGAGCTTCATCTTCCGCGAATATCGTGACCGTTCCAATGTCGGCTACGGCACCATGCTTGCGGAATTCTATCTCGTCATCATCATCATCTTCGTCGCGCTCATCCTGAAAGGGGCGAGCCGATGGATGCAACGTGAAAATTGAGGCGAAGCCCATGGCGATCATCGCTGAAACATCCGATAGGCCGGGGAGCCTCTGGTCGCGGCGCCCGCAATTCCTGACCAACAGCCTGCTGATCTATGCGGCTCTGGTCTTCTGGGCCTTCATCTCGCTCTTTCCGATCTACTGGACGATCACGACCTCGTTCAAGACAGCGGTCAACGTGACGCAGGGGCATCTGATCCCGTTCGTGGACTTTACGCCGGACTGGAAGGGCTGGCGCTCGCTCGGCCTCTCGCCGGATACGATCTTGGCGCCATCGACTGTGCGCGATGAGTTCATCCGTCGCTTTCTCAACAGCATCGTGGCGTCAGCGGGGGCGTCGTTCCTGGCGGTGCTCATCGGATCGCTGGCGGCCTATGGGCTCAGCCGGTTCTCCTATAAATTCCTTTGGATGGCGAACAAGGACATTTCCTTCTTCTTCCTGTCGCAGTTGATCCTGCCGCCGGTCGTGCTCGCTATGCCGTTCCTGGTTCTCTACAAGCACCTGATGCTGCTCGATACGCTGATCGGCCTCATTCTTATCTACACGCTGATGGTGCTGCCGATCGTGATATGGATTATGCGCGACCAGTTCGACACCATCCCGGTCGAGCTGGAACAGGCGGCACTGGTTGACGGCTGCTCGATCTGGGGCGCTTTCCTACGGATCGTCCTGCCGATCGCACTGCCCGGCATGGTGGCAGCTTTCATCCTTTCGGTCATTCTTTGCTGGAACGAATATTTCTTTGCGGCACTGCTGACGAGTTCGAATGCAAAAACGCTGCCGGTGATGGTGGCAAGCCAGACGGGGTCGCAGGGGATTAACTGGTGGTCAATGGCCGCCATCGCCACGGCGGCGATCATGCCGCTGGTGCTCGTCGGCATTTTCCTGGAGCGCTACATTGTGAAGGGCCTGACGGCAGGCGCCGTTAAATAGAGGCACGAGGAGGACATTTCTAATGCTCAAAAATCTTGACCCGGCGCTCAATGCAGACGTGCTGCACGCCTTGCGCTCCATGGGGCATGGGGACACGCTTGTTGTGTCCGATACCAATTTCCCGAGCGACAGTGTGGCCCGCCAGACGGTGATCGGTAGGCCGCTCAGCATGGCCAATCTCTCGGCACCGCAGGCGATCCGTGCGATCCTCTCTGTGCTGCCACTCGACACACCGCTCCAGAATTCCGCCGGCCGCATGGAAGTCATGGGTGCGCCGGGGGAGATGCCGGCGGTGCAAAGCGAGGTGCAGGCGGAGATCGACCGGGCGGAAGGCAAACCTTCGCCCATGTACGGCATCGAGCGCTTCGCCTTCTACGATCTCGCCAAGAAGGCCTATTGTGTAATCTCGACCGGCGAGACGCGGTTCTATGGCTGCTTCCTGTTCACCAAGGGCGTCATCGCACCTGCAGGCGTGTGAGGTGTCAGCCATGAGAACCGGAATTTCCATTCTCGGCATTTTTGTCGCCGACACCGCCTATCTCGCGCCGCGCATGCCGGCCCTGGGCGAAACCATCGCCGGCAGCGGCTTTTCTGTTGGCCCTGGCGGCAAGGGATCCAATCAGGCGGTGGCTGCCGCGCGTGCCGGAGCTGACGTGTCCTTCATTTCGAAGATTGGTCGCGACACATTCGGCGATCTGGCGCTCAAGACCTATGAGCAGGCCGGCGTGACGGCGAAGCTGATCGTCATGGACGACAAGCCGACAGGGGCCGCTTTCATCTATGTCAACGACCGCACCGGCGACAACGCTATCATCGTCTATGCCGGGGCAGCCGGCACGATCGGCATCGAGGATGTCGAGGGAGCGCGCGAGACGATCGAGCAATCCGCAGTGTTCATCACCCAACTGGAACAGCCTGCACCCGCGGCCCATCGGGCGCTTGATATTGCAAGGAAGGCCGGTGTCACCACGATTTTCAACCCCGCACCCGCGGGCGCCTTTCCAGCGGAGATCTACCGGCTCTGCGACTATATCATCCCGAACGAGACAGAAGCCGCGGCCCTGGTCGGCTTTCCGATCGAAACGCTGGACGATGCGAAACGCGCAGCTGACGTGTTTTTGGCGCAGGGAGTGGGTGCGGCGGTCATCACGCTCGGCGCCCGCGGCGTGTTGTTTCACAATGCCGGGCAGTCGGCTCATGTGCCAGCCGTCTCCTGCGGCCCGGTCATCGATACGACCGGCGCCGGCGATGCCTTCGTCGGCGGCTTTGCAGCAGCACTTGCGCGAGGCGCGCCGCCGCTCGATGCTGTCCGCTTCGGCTGCGCCACTGCCGGCATCGCCGTGACGAGACGCGGGACGGCCCCTGCCATGCCCTCGCTTGCCGAGATCGAGGCCGTAATGGCCGGCTGACGCCGACATCCTGCCGTACAGGCGACCCATTTGGGGCCCTTTCGAATTCCATCCAGCCAAGGCTGTCAATACCGGCGGCGGGTTTCCGCACGCCGGTGCTTTGGCGAGGGAGGCAAGGGCGGAAGCAGATATCTCCGACGCGGCCCACAACGAATTGACGCATTGCACAACACTTATAACTTTACAAATCTAAATTATTCTGTGAAGTAGTGTGCATAGCGACTGAAGTGAGCCAAAGCCGTGACCCAATTGAAATTCGCCACCCGCCTTAATTCTTTTGCCTCGAAGCCAACGGCCGAATGGCCGGAGCTTTCCGGCAAGCCGACCGTCCTGCAAATGGCGACGCGCGCTGCCAAGGTCGATGGTCTAACCGATCTCGATCTCAATTATCCTGACCATGTGGCCGACGATCCGGCCGTCCTGGCGCGTCAGATCGGTGATCTCGGCCTAGCCATCAACGGCTTCGCCATGCGCTATTATACCAATCCGGCCTTCAAAATCGGCGCTTTCACCAACCCCGATCCGGCAGTTCGCCGCGAAGCGATCGATCTCACCAAGAAGGGCATCGACTCGGCCCGCGCCGCCGGCAGCAAGCTGATGACGATCTGGCTTGGACAGGATGGTTTCGATTATGCCTTTCAGGCGGACTACCATACGCTTTGGCAACACGAAATAGACGGAATTCGTGAAGTTTGCATGCATGATCCCGACTGCGAGATCAGCATCGAATACAAGCCGAACGAGCCACGCTCCTACAGCCTGATGCCCGACTGCGCGACCACGCTCCTGGCGATCAAGGATGTCGATATGCCCAATCTCGGCGTCACGCTGGACTTTGCCCATGTGCTCTATGCCGACGAGCAGCCGGCATTTGCCGCAGCTCTCATTGCCCGCTACAGCCGCGTTCTGGGTGTTCATCTCAATGACGGCTATGCCAAACGCGACGACGGTCTGATGGTCGGCGCGGTGCATACCCAGCAGACGATCGAGCTGCTACGCCAGATCCGCAAGGACGGTTATGACGGCGCGATCTATTTCGACACGTTCCCCGATATGACCGGTCTCGATCCGGTCCACGAATGCGAGGTGAACATCCAGACCGTCAAGCGGATGCTGACGGTGGTGGATCGCCTCGAGCAGGACAATCGTCTCTCCGGGGCGATTGACCGACAGGATGCAGTCTCTGCGCAGGCGGTTGTCCAGGAACTCATGCTCGGCTGAACTGCCTGACCGTCAACATACCCTGAATTTCTACGACCCTTGAACCCAAGGCATGCCGGAGGCGTGCCGATCGACCCTATCCGGGAGGAACCGATGACGACCTTTTTGAAGACGACCCTTGCTGCCGGCATTGCCGCCAGCCTCCTGTTCGGCGCGGCCGTCGCGCAGGAACTCGCGCCCCTCAATTCCGATACCGAAAAGGACCGCATGGACTGGTCGCAGCTCGAAGCCAAGCTTGGCGCGCTGCCCAAGCTGCCCGAAGGCACGAAGGCCGGTGCCGTTTCCAAGACACTGACGAACGAATACTGGCGCTCGCTGGGCGAAGGCTACGCGGCCTTCGGCAAGAAGGTCAACGTTCCCGTCATTTATCAGGCTGCCCAGAGCGAGGGTGACCAGCTCGGCCAGCTGACCATCGCCGAGGGCATGATCACGCAGGGCTATAACGTCTTGCTCGTCTCTCCGCAGACGGACGCCAACCTGCAGCCGGTCATCGAGCAGGCCAAGGCGGCCAATATTCCGGTCGTCAACGTCAACGATGCCGTCATTCCGCAGGCCGAGCATTACGTCGGTAACGTCCAGCGCGACAACGGCGTGCGCGTGGCCAAATGGTTCATCGAGCATCGTCCCGAGGGCGGTAAGGTCGCCATCATTGAAGGTCAGGCCGGCGTCTATGCGGCGGTGCAACGCACCGACGGTTTCAAATCGACAATCAGCGAAGGCGGCAAGTTCGAAGTCGTCGCCAGCGTTCCGGGAAATTGGGATCGTCAGACGTCCTACGATGCTGCGACCAACATCCTTAACCAGCATCCCGACCTGGTCGGCTTCTATGCCAACAATGACGGCATGGCCCTCGGCATCGTCGAGGCCGTGAAAGCCGCAGGCCTCCAGGGCAAGGTCGCTGTTTTCGGCACCGACGGCATCTCTGACGCCTACGCTTCGATCAAGGCCGGCGAACTGACCGGCACGGTCGACAGCTTCCCGGTCCTGACCGGCGAAGTGGCGCTCGAGGCCGCGCTGCGCCTGGTTGCCGGCCAGAAGCTGCCACGCGTGGTGGCGACCCCGCAGGCCCTCATCACCGCCGACAATCTCAGCCGCTACCAGGGTGCGGGCGTCGATGTCCGGGCGGTGCTGATGGAAGATGCCAAGGCAGCCAAGTAGCGAAGGTCAAAGATGCCGGC
>NZ_JBFUAY010000228.1:0-6605 GCF_056406015.1 Rhizobium sp. P1_E1
CTTGTCGGCATCGTCGCATTGCTGGAAGTCGTCTTCATCATCGTCTGGTCGCGGATCGCGCGGAAGGCCGGCCAGATGACGGCGCTTGCTGCGGGTACCATCATCTATGCCGTGTTCCTCAGTCTTCTCGGTTTTGCCTCAGAGCCGTGGCACCTCTATGCGCTCACCTTGCTTGCGGGCATGGGAGCGTCGGCGATCATCAGCATTCCGATCACTTATCTGCAGGATCTGATCGCCGACCGGCCGGGGCTCGGCAGTGCACTGATCTCCGTCAATATCTTTGCCAGCGCCGGGATCGGCGCGCTGGTCTTTGCCGCCGGCACCTACGTGACAGGTTATTCGGGAACCGCGATCCTGAGCGCCGTCACCGGATTGGCGGGGATAGCGATCATCGGCCTCTTGCATAGAGGCAAAGCCCGCTAAAGCGCGATCTTTCAGATTCGCTTGTCGCGCTTGGGGTCTTTGTTTTTACGCATGTCGTTGTCGCAAAACCGCTGCACAGTTTTGCGCGACATGCTTAGTCCAGGGACGTGACGAAGAATGTGGCTTTCATCGGTGTTCGTCTTGTGACAAGGGTGACGCACCATTTCTTTGAAGGCGACATGAAGGCAATTTCCGGCACGAATCTCGAGCAGGCCAAGTCTCACAACCGGCGTGTGGTGATCGAGGCTGTCCGCACGAACGGTCCCTTGTCGCGCGCAGCGATCGCCCGGATGACGGCGCTGACGGCCCAGACCGTGTCGAATATCGTCGAGGAACTGGAGAGATCGCACCTTCTCGTCCCGTCCGAGGCGCAGAAGCTGGCGCGCGGCCAGCCGATCATTCCCTACACCATCAATCCGCGCGGCGCCTATTCGATCGGCCTCGAACTTGGCCGCCAGCGCGCCAGCGGGGTCCTGACGGATCTCTCCGGCGCGGTTTGCGCCCGCATCGAGCGCCATGTCGAACATCCAGATCCGCAACGTGCCATGCCGGCTCTTCAGTCCATCGTCGAGGATCTTCAGCAGGCCTTCGTTTTCGATCGGAACCGGCTGCTCGGCGTCGGGATGGCCCTGCCCGGCCGCTATGCCGATGGCGGCACCACCTCTCTCAGCCCGCTGAACCTGCCCGGCTGGCAGGGTTTTCCTGTCGGGCATGAGCTGGAACAGCGGGTTAAGGTGCCGGTGCTCGTCGAAAACGATGCGACGGCAGCAGCGATCGGCGAGCGTCTTCACGGCGTCGCCCGCGGTTTGGGCAGCTTCGTCTATCTCTTCCTCGCCGGCGGAGGCGGCATCGGCGCCGGAATGTTCCTCGATGGTCACCTCTACAAGGGTAGCCGCAACAATGCCGGTGAGATCGGCCATATCATCGTCGAACCGCAAGGCAAGCTCTGCAGCTGCGGCAAGCGCGGCTGTCTGGATCGCTACATCTCGCTGACGGTCGCCTACGAATTCATGGGCATTGCCAACGCCGAGGAGCTTTCGCCTGATGATCTCGATGCGCTGATCGCCAGGGGTGGCGAAGGTCTCGACGCCTGGCTGGATCAGGCCGTCCAGCCGCTGCGGCAGACCGTCGACTTTCTGGAACTGGCCTTCGATCCGCAGACCATCGTGCTTGGAGGCAGCATTTCGACATCGCTGATGCGGCGGCTTGCCGAGCGGCTGGAGCCGTTGCACACCCCGATCGACCCCAACCAGAAGCGGACATTGCCCCGCGTCATGATCGGTATGACCGGCAAGGATACGGCGATCCTCGGCGCCGCCGCCCTGCCGATCTTTTCCGAAACCAATCCGCGCTTCGACGTTCTTCAAAAGCCGCTCGGCTAGAGCAATTCCAGCAAAAGTGCGTAGCGGTTTTGCGTCCGGAATTGCGTGAAAACAAAGAGATAGAGCATTTTCGTGATTCGGAGAAAAACGGAAAGGCTCTAGTACATCTCGTCACGGGAGATTGCCGAGGCCGGCCCCTCATCCGCCTGCCGGCAGCCTCGCATCTGCTTGCGGCGGGCGACGGGCGAGAGGTCGCGCAAAGATGACCACGTTCCCGAGAAGCGTCAGCGCCAGGCCGATCAGGCCCAGGCCGCTCCAGTGGTAGCCCTCGAAGACCGTCGACAACGAAAGGGCGACGATCGGGAACAGGACGGTGGCATAGGCAGCGCGTGAAGAGCCGATGYGGGACACCAGCATGAGGTAGGTGGTGAAGCCAACCACCGATCCGATCGCCGCGAGATAGAGCAGGGCGGCAAGATAGGTGATGTTAGGCGGCGCCACGATCGGCGTTTGCGTCACGGCAATCAGGAAGAGGAGGACGACCGCGCCATAGGTCATGCCCCAGGCATTGGCGGTCAGCGGTGAGATTCCGGCCGCGCTGTTTCGACGCGATGCCATATTGCCCAGGGAGAAGAACAGCGTGCCAAGCGCTGCGAGCCCGATCCCTTTCAACGTGCCCATATCGAAATCGACGACAACGTCTTGTCCGAAAAGCAGGAGAAGGCCGGTTGCTCCGAGCGCGGCTGCGAGAAGCGTGCGGCCTGTTATGCGGTCGCCGAAGAAGAGGCGCGCATTGACGGCATTGTAGATCGTTGCGAGTGAGAAGATCACGGAGATTAGCCCGGACGGGATAGAGGCGGCGGCGTTGTAGAAACAGATGAAATTGAGGCTGAACAGGCAGAGCGCCTGCGCAAGGATGAAGGGTTGATCGCGCAAGGCAGGGAGCTTGAGCCGCCGCATGACAGCCAGGATGGCGACGAGGATCACTGCTGCGACCGCAAATCTGTAAAAGACCGAGACCAAGACCGGCACGGGACCGACCTGCATCGCAATGGCGATCCAGGTCGTCCCCCATATGAGGACGGTTGCGATGAAGAGAGCGGCATTTGCCATGGAGTGATCCTCGTTTTCCCGACCAATAGGCGAACCGTGAGCACGCCTCTTGCAGATTCTTGCTATCAAATCGATTTGCCCGGACTTCCGGCTCGCCATGCGGGTCGTCCGCCGGTATTGTTCGCGCGGCATGGTCAGGTGTGGGGAAGAATTGGTGAAATATAGTCACCCCTCGGTTTTCGGGTTTTTGTCAGCATCTCCCACTGCGCGGATGTCACAGTCCATGGATTTGGGGTTCGGGCGATCAGCTGCCATCTGGAGCAATGCACACGACAGGATGAGCTATCAGCGGCCGAACGGTCATACGTTCAGTCTTTATCTCAAAGGCGGCGCCGGAACGCGTCGTCTAGATGGCAGCCCCGCCGCGCGCGGCCGTCCGGGAGTGCTGTGCATCATGCCACAGGAGCACTCGTCCGAATGGGAAATCACCGACTTCTCCCAATTCGTCCATCTGTATGTTCCCGACGACCAGATGCGGCGGATGTTTGCGGAGACGTTTGACCGCGATGCTCGGCTCATGGCTCTTCCCGAAGTGACCTTCGCAGATGCACCCGCCTTAGCGCGCACGCTTTGGCAGATGACGCAAGCGATGGTGGCRGGCGGTCATCTGCAGGCTGAAGAAGCGATGGCACAGACGATCAACGATTTCTTCGTCGATCCTCGTTATGGAGGGATGCGTCCCTGCGCGATCAGCGGCGGGCTCGCTCCTCATGTGCGGCGCCGGAGTCTGGAGTATATCGAGGCCCATCTCGGTGAGACAATCCGATTGCAGGATCTGGCGGCGATCGGGCAGCTCAGCGCCTTTCATTTTCAGCGGATGTTCCGGGCAAGTTATGGTGTGTCCCCACATGGCTGGGTGGCTCACCGGCGTGTCGAGCGCGCCAAATCGATGTTATCAGGCATGGACCCAATAGCGCAGATCGCTTCGGCCTGCGGCTTCAGCAGCCAGAGCCACATGACACGGGCATTTAAGTTGGGCACAGGCGTCACACCCTCTGCCTATCGGCAACGACAGTGAAGCCCCTTCGCTCGACCGCCCATCTCTTTTCCGAAACCAATCCGCGCTTCGGCGCCCTGCAAAAGCCGCTCGGCTAAACCGAGGGCTGTTCGGCCTTCCCGGGACTCACTTCACCGCGATGACGACCTTGCCCTTAACGCGGCCTGTCTCCACATAGTCCAGCGCCTCGTTGGTCTTCTCGAATTGGAAGGACCGGTCGATGACGGGGCGGATGGCGCCCGCCTCGATCAGCGAAGTGATCTTGCCGAGTTGCGCGCCGTTTGCCGTCATGAAGAGGAAGGAATAGCCGACCCCCCGGCGTTTCGATTTCCGCCGGATGCCCAAACTCAAGAAGCGCATGACCTGCCGCAGCAGCCAGCCAAAGCCGTTTTCCCTGGCGAAATCGGGATCGGGCGGACCTGATATCGAGATCAGCTTGCCGCCGGGCTTCAGGACGGCGAGCGATTTCTCCAGCGTATCCTTGCCGAGGCTGTTCAGCACAACGTCATAGCCCTTCAGCACCTTTTCGAAGTCGTCCTTCTTGTAGTCGACCACCACGTCGGCGCCTAGGCTTTTCACCAGATCAATATTTGCCGTGCTCACGGTCRTCGCCACATGGGCGCCGAGATGTTTGGCAAGCTGGATCGCAATGGTGCCGACGCCGCCGGAGCCCGCATGGATCAGCACCCTCTGCCCCTTCTGCAGCTTGGCACGCTCGACCAGCGCCTGCCATGCGGTCAACGCCACAAGTGGAATGGATGCGGCCTCTTCCATGCTGAGATTGGCGGGTTTCAACGCGACATCGCCAGCGTCGACGGCGATATACTCGGCGAAGGTGCCGATGCGATCCTGGCCGGGACGCGCATACACCGCGTCGCCGGGTTTGAACTGCCGGACATTGGCGCCCACCCGGACCACGACACCAGCAACATCATTGCCGAGCACCAATGGAAGCCGGTAAGGCAGGATCAGCTTGAACTCTCCGTCCCGGATCTTGGCATCCAGCGGGTTCACGCTGGCGGCATGGATCTCGACCATGACGTCATTCTCGCGCAGCTGCGGTTCAGGGCTCTGGCCGAGCCTGAGGGCGCCRCCCTTCTTGTAGCGATCGATCAGGAATGCTTTCATGGGACGAACTTTCGTTTCTGTGGTGTGCCGGAAATGCGGTAAGGCAGGCTCAACCGGGAAGTTTGTTGAATTTCCGGAGGCTCTTGTCGACGAAGGACTCGGGCAGGAAGCGGCGGATGAAGCGGACCTGTCCTGCCGCCTTTCCGGCAGTATAGCGTCTCTTGGGCGATGGCGCATTGGCGGCCCTGACGACGGTTGCGGCGACCACCTCGGGCGCATCTCCTTTTGAGACGATCTCGCGCATCAGCTTCTCCGCAACGGCGCGCACCGCATCATAGACGGCAAGCGGCCGGTCGGGGCGCGTGATGTTCTCTTCGAACGAGGTGCGGGTGATACCCGGTTCGACGAGCACGACGCGGATGCCCTGTGTGCGCACTTCATGGTCGAGGGATTCCGAATAACCTTCGATCGCGTGTTTGGTCGCTGCGTAGAGTGCGTTGAAGGGCGCCGGGATCAGCCCAAGGATCGAGCTCAGGTTGACGATCCGGCCGCTACGCTGCCGCCGCATCACCGGCAGTACTGCATTGGTCATGCGCATCGTGCCGAAGACGTTGACGTCGAATACGGCTTTGGCCTGCGCCGTCGTCGATTCCTCGGCGCCGCCGAGCAGGCCGATCCCGGCATTGTTGACCAGAAGATCGATCCGTCCCGTGCGCTTCAGAATCTCGTCGACGACGCTCTGCACGGATTGATCGTCGATGACGTCGCAGACCAGCATGGTGATCCCATCGGCGGTGTCGGCCATCGGCTTTCGGCTGGTGCCGAACACCCGGTAACCGTCGCGCCGCAGCGCCTTCGCCGTCACCAGCCCGATGCCGGAGGAAGCCCCGGTGACCAGGGCAATGCCGCGTTCTCTCTTGCTCATTGACGTCTGCCTTCGTTTTTGTCGTGGAACATCCATGCGCAGTCTGTTACTATCAAATCGATAGTAATTCACTACTAAAAAGATATCGACATGAAGAATCTTTCGGAACAACCCTGCCTGATCGCCCGCAGCCTGGCGCTCGTCGGCGATGCGTGGAGCATGCTGATCATGCGCGACGCCCATGCGGGGCTGACCCGCTTCGATGAATTTCGCAAAAGCCTCGGCATCGTCCCGACAATGCTGACGGGGCGGCTGTCATCGCTGACCGAGGAAGGATTGCTGGAAAAGCGTCGCTATTCCGAGCGTCCGCCGCGCGACGAATATGTGCTGACGGAAGCCGGCCGCGACTTTCTGCCGGTGCTGTTTGCGATCGGCGCCTGGGGCCGCAAGTACCGCGGTGGCGGCGACGTCACCCGTTTCTTCGACACCGAGACTGGTACGGAAATCGATCCCGTCACCATCGACCGCGCGACCGGCGCGCCGATTGGAACACGTTCTATTCGTATCGCGGCACCCGAATGCGCCGTCCCGCCGCAGAATAGCAGGACTGATGACGCCTAGGACGGATCGACATTCATCGGAGCGAGATCATTGCGGCCCAACGGCGGAACCGAACATAGACCGAATTCCACTTTCCATACCGCTCGTGCATATCCCGCCACGGACAACCAACACGCAAGACATGGAGCATTGCGTTAAAAAAGCGACGGTTGTCATGGGAGGGCCGAGACTTGCGACCACGCTCGGTCGGCAACAG
>NZ_JBFUAY010000229.1:0-6589 GCF_056406015.1 Rhizobium sp. P1_E1
CCATCAGGCCGACCGTCCAGATGAGCGCATGGCCGAGCACCGAGGTGACGGGCAGCGGGAAATACTTGATCGAGCGGCCGAGATCGCCGGTGAAGATGCTGCCGAGATAGGTGAGATATTGTTGCCAGAGCGGACCGTCGACGAAGCCGAAGGTGAGCTTCAACGCCTGCAGGCTTTCCGGCGGCAATTCGGTGCCGGCGCTGGAGAACATGATTTGCACCGGATCGCCCGGCATCAGCCGCGGCAGGAAGAAATTGATCGTCGCTGCCGCGATGAAGGCTGCCATGTAGAAGACGAGGCGGCGAAGCAGGAAAGCCATGGGGACTCCGTCGTGACGGAAGCGGCATTTTCTACGCCGCTTCCGGAGATCGTGATGCTTACTTGACCGGCTCGAGAGCGAGCAGATTCAGCAGGCGTGCCGGATTGGTCCGCGAGATCGACGGATTGACGAAGGGGTTTTCCTTGGTCGACCAGCCGGTGAAGCGCTTGGTGTTGTACTGATACCAGTTCGGATTGTTGAACACCGGAATCATCGGCATGTTTTCAGCGACGATGCGCTGCGCCTTGTTCATCGCGTCCTTCTGCTTGGCAAGATCGGCGGTCTGGGTGAACTCGGTGACGAGTTTCTCGACCTCCGGGTTGAACCAGCGCTGCGCGGTAAAGCGGGTCTTGCCCTTATCCGAAGCGCTGAAGGCGCGCTTGTAGGGGTAATAGGGCGAAGCCGATGCCGGCAGGCTGTTGATCGCCGCATCGAAGGTGCCGTTGATGAGGTTGCCGGTCCAGACGGCTTCCTCCGGCGTTTCGATCTTGGCGTCGATGCCGACCGCCTGCATGCCTTCAACGGCGAGGTTGACGGTATCGATCCAGTCGGTCCAGGCGCTGGGGACGATGATCGAGAAGGAGATCTTGGTACCGTCGGGATTGTCGCGGAAACCGTCGCCGTCCTTGTCCTTGTAGCCCGCCTCGTCGAGCAGGGCCTTGGCGGCGTCGGCATTATAGGTTGCGAACTTGCCGAAGTCGGCCTTGACGGATGGGTCCGCCCAGCTCTTGTAGAGCTCGCCCATCAGGCCGGGGTCTTCGTTCAGCGTCGGATAGCCGTAGCCGGCGACGTCGATCATCGTCTTGCGGTCGAGCGCCATCGAGACGGCACGGCGGAATTTCAGGTCGTTGAAGGCCTTCTTGTTGTTCTCGTTCGCCGTTTGCAAGTTGAACAGGAAGGCGACCATGCTGCTTGGCGAATACCAGTAGTGGAAATGCGCCGGATCCTTGGACACGTAGACATTGTCGATATCGGGAATGAAGGAGACGCCCCAGTCGAGTGTGCCGTCGGCCGTTGCGGTCAGCATCTGGTTGTTGTCGGCAAGCTGCGGGAAGCGCATGCAATCGACCTTCAGATGCTCGTTATCCCAATAGTTCGGGTTGCGGCACTGGTCGTAGGTCTGGCCGGTGAAACGCGGCACTTCCGTCAGCGGGCCGCTGCCAACAGGGGTCTCGTTGGCGAAGGTGACCGGATCGGCGACGTCCTTCCAGACATGTTCGGGAATGATCGGCAGCTGCGAGATCTGCTCGGCGGCAAGCGAGCTCGGATTGGCGAGCGTGAAGCGTACCGTCTGGGCGTCGACGGCCTGGATATCGGTGATGAAGGTCCAGATGCTGACGAAGTCGAGCGCCGGGAACTTCTTCAGGTAATCATAGGTGAACTTGACGTCGGCTGCGGTCAACGGCTTGCCGTCCGACCATTTCAGGTTCGGGCGCAGCTTGAAATCGATGCTCTTCAGGTCGTCGGAGAGTTTGAAGCTTTCGGCCAGGCGATAGACCGGCTTGTTGCTGTCGAAGCGGTTGAAGATGACCAACGGCTCGTAGATGAAGTCGAGCGTGGACTGGCGCGACGAGGTCTGGTTGAACGGATTGAAGTTGCGAACCCAGGTCGTCGCCGGCTCGATATTCGCTGTGAGGATCGTCTGCGCCACGGCAGATCCCGAAAGCAGCGTCAGGGCGGCGGCTGCAAGAAGATATTTTTTCATGTGTTATTCCCCTTTTCTTATGCGGTGAGAGATGACGTGCCGGTCAGGAGACCAGCGCGCTTGCAAACATGTCTTCGACTTGCGCATGGGCGGCGCGGACATCGACCTTGAGATTGCCGAGGCGGGCCTTGCCGGCGGCGATCCGCTGCAGGGCGGCTTCCGTCAGCGGACGGGCGGCTTTGGCGGCGGTTTCGCTTTCAGGAATGTCGCCGTGGCTGTGGAGCGCGATGTCGAAGCCTGCGTCGAGCACCTGTTTGACGCGTTCCGGCAGGGAGCCGGAGAGCGACTCCATGAAGATGCAGTCTGATATCAGCACGCCGTCATAGCCCATGTCCTTGCGGATCACGTCGTGCATGATGGGCGAGACGGACGCCGGCAGCTCGGCGTCATAGGCCGAATAGACGACATGGGCGACCATCGCCCAGGGCGTATCCTTCAGCGCCACGAAGGGCTTGAAATCGGTCGCGGTGAGCGTCTCGCGGCTGGCGTCGACCACCGGACGCTCCTTGTGGGAGTCGAGCGTCGCGCGGCCATGGCCGGGAATGTGCTTGATGACGGGCATGTTGCCGCTCTCGAGCAGGCCATCGACCACCTCGCGGCCGAGGGCAGCGATGAAATCGGGATCAGGGCCGAACGAGCGGGCGCCGATGACCGCACTCGTCGTCTCGAAGACGAGGTCGAGAACGGGCGAGCAGCCGCTGGAAAGGCCGAGTTCCGTCATCATCGCGCCCATGGCCTGGGAGGAAAGGCGCAGTGCTTTTTTGCCGAGATCGAAATCGCGGCGCGCAAGTTCGGCAAACTGGCCGAAACTGCGGAAGAGCGGCCAAGGGCCGGCATCGAGATGCTGAACGCGGCCACCTTCCTGGTCGGTGAAGACAGGCGCGTCGTCGCGGCCGACGGCCTCGCGGAAGCGGTCGATCAGCCGCTTCGTCTGTTCCGGCTCGCGCTGATTGCGCCGGCCGACGAACAGGCCGAGCGGATTGGTTTCGCGAAAGAGGGCGAATTCATCATCCGAAATAGTGGGATTCGGGAGGCCGACGAAAAGGGCGAGCGGGGTCGAGGACAATTCTGTAACTCCGGATCAGATGGTCATTTCGGCGTGCTTCTCAGCATGCCTTCGTAGATGCCCTTGTCGGGGGCGGGGATGACGATTGCGCCTGCGGTCTTGGCGTAGAAATCGACCGGGCCGGCGTCGCCGATGAAGGCATAGGCGTGACCGAGCGTCTTCATGGCCTGAAGGCAGGCGGAAAAGAGGGCGAGCCCGATGCCCCTGCCACGCGCTTCGGGGTCGACGCCGGTCGGGCCGAAGAAGCCGCGCGCCGTCGTGTCATAGCAGGCAAAGCCCAGCAGCTTGCCGCCGTCGACGGCGATCAGGCAGGCAACGGGCTGACGGGAGAAGGCGACTGTGACTTCGCTTGCCCAGTTCTCGCTGAACTGTTCGCGAACCCAGCTGACGATAAGATGCAGTTCCGGGGGGAGGGCCGGGCGGATGGAGACGCCGACGTCGCCGGCCTTCTGTCTCAGGTCGGCGAGCTCAGTGGAATACAAGCTCACAAGCAGGTCTGGCACCTGTCATTCCTCCAGTTATTCCGTTATTGCGGAATGTATCCCCTTTTAGTGTCATAGATTTGGCCATCTGGCAGGGCTTGTCAACAAGGTTTTTCAACGAGAGAAAGGGACGCCCCGTCGCAGTCGCCGCGGTTTCAACGCAAAGTAGGTGCCGAACGAAAAAACGGCCCGGGAGGCCGGGCCGTTTTCAATTGGCGGCATGTTCGCTGAGCGAGTGCTTATATATCGTCTTTCCAGAGCGCATGAAAATGCTGCACCGGACCGTGGCCGGAGCCGACGGTGAGGTGTCCGGCAGCCGCGACCGCGCCGGCAAGGTATTCCTTCGCGATGGCGACCGCCTCCCGCGCCGAGGCGCCCTTGGCGAGCTCGGCCGCCAGGGCGCTGGAGAGCGTGCAGCCGGTGCCGTGGGTGTTCTTGGTCGGCACGCGCCTGGCTTCGAACCAGTGCAGGCCGGCGGCGGTGGCAAGCACGTCAGGCCTCTCGTCGCTGTCGAGATGGCCGCCCTTGACCAGCACTGCGGCCGGGCCAAGCGCGCGCAGGCGTTCGGCCTGCGCCGCCATGTCAGCGCGATTTGTCGCGACCGGCTGGTGCAGCAGCGCGGCGGCTTCGGGCAGGTTCGGGGTCAGCAGCGTGGCAAGCGGCAGCAGCCGATGGGTCAGCACGTCGACCGCTTCAGGCGCGAGCAGGGCGGCTCCACCCTTGGCGATCATGACAGGATCGATGACGATCGGAATGTCGCGGTGGTCAGTCAGCGCGCCGGCAACGGCGTCGGCGATGCCGGCATTGGCGATCATGCCGATCTTGACGGCATCGACGCGGACATCCGCAAAGACGGCATTGATCTGGTCGGCGACGAATTGCGGCGGCACCAGATGCACACCGCTGACACCTTGCGTGTTCTGCGCCGTCAACGCGGTCAGCACCGCCATGCCGTAGACGCCGCGGGCGGAAAAGGCCTTGAGATCGGCCTGGATGCCGGCGCCACCGGAGGGATCGGAGCCGGCGATCGAGAGAACGTTGCGGATCATGCACGGGCCTTTCGGATTTCTGCGGCGATGTGGCGCGTGGCCGCTTCAGGAGCTGGCGTGCCGCAGATGGCGGAAACGACGGCAACCCCTTTCGCGCCCGCGGCGAACACTTGGGCGACATGATCCGCCTTGAGCCCGCCGATCGCGACCGATGGCACCGGCGAGGCCTTCACCAGCTTGGCAAGACCGTCAAAACCGATCGGCTGCTTGTGGTCGGCCTTGGTCGGTGTCGCAAACACCGGTCCGACGCCGGTATAATCGACCAGACCAGGATCAACGGCGGCGGCGAGCGGCGCGGTCTCGACCGAGAGGCCAAGGATCATGTCGGGGCCGATCATCGTCCGCGCTTTGTGTGCATCCATGTCTTCCTGGCCGATATGCAGACCGTCGGCGCCGATGGCGATTGCCGCCTCGACATCATCGTTGACGATGAGGAGGGCGCCGGTCCCCTCCAATGCCTGTTTCAAGGCGCGGCCGGTCTCGATCATCCCGATGGTGGCGGCATGTTTGTCACGCAGTTGCACCATGGTCGCGCCGCCGGCAACGGCAAGTCGCGCCGTTTCGACCCTGCCGATCCCGGCGCAGAGATCGGGGTCGAGGACGAGATAGAGCGAAAGGTCGAAAGCCTTCATGCCGCCGATATCCTCGCCCTGGCGTCAAGCGTTTCGGGGTCGAGCGCAGCTAACGCATCGAGGAAACGCCATGAGAAGGAACCGGGGCCGGCCGCCCCAAGTGCGGCCTCTTCGCCGGCGATGGCGAAGGTTGCAAGTGCCGCAACCGTCGCGCCGAAGGTGTCTTCGGGTGCCGTCGCGGCAAAGGCGCCGACGAGGCAGGTGAGCGAGCAGCCGAGCGCGGTGACTTGCGGCATCAGCGCCGATCCGCCTTCGATGCGCACCGCCTTCTCGCCGTCGGTGACGAAATCCACCGCACCGGTGACGGCGACGACCGCCCGCTGACGTTCAGCCAGCCATCGCGCCGAACCTTCCGCCTGTTCGACCGGGTCGCGGCTGTCGACGCCCTGGCCGCGGCTCTCTCCGCCGGCCATCGCGATGATTTCGGAGGCGTTGCCGCGGATGATGGTCGGACGCAGCGCCAGAAGGTCGGCCACCGCGTTGCGGCGGAAAGCCGTCGCATAATGCGCGACCGGATCGAGCACCCAAGGTTTGCCGGCTGATGTCGCTGCCTTCGCCGCCGCCTGCATGCCGTCGATCCATTGCGTCGACAGCGTGCCGATATTGATTGTCAGCGCACTGGCGATCCCGGCGAATTCGCCGGCTTCCTCAGCGGCATGCACCATGGCGGGCGAGGCGCCTGATGCAAGCAGCACATTTGCGGCGATGTTCATGGCGACGTAATTGGTGATGCACTGAACGAGCGGCGGCTTCTCGCGCATCGCCTTCAGCATCGCTCCGGGTGTGGTCCTGGTCTGCATATGGCCCCTTTCAGGCGGGGGCGGGCACGGGGCGGTTCGTGCGGGCTAAGCCGCGACCCCGAGCGACTCCCTCCGCCGGCATTATCCGGTTCAGGTTCGAAGGGTGCTTCTCAGCCCGTCTGTCGACGAACGCCCCTGTCTCTCATCGCGCTCTTTTTCGCAGAGAACGGGGCTGATGTCATCCTGAAAATGACAATTCTGCGACCGATGCGGCGCGACGATGGCTATGGATGATTTATGGGTCTGGATTGCCCTTCATGAAGGACGAGAGATCGCCGCCGATTCGTGTCTTGACCAGGTTTTCCCGAATGTCGTCTGCGGGTTCTGTTCCGGGCTGCCCTCGTCGTTGCCGTTTTGCCATGCGGCTGTCCTCTCCTTTTCGAGAAGAATAACAGTAGCAACCGTGGGTGCAATGAATTTCTAAAATACATCTCTGTATTTGTGAGGAGCATCGAGAAAAACACAGATGCCGGAGAGGCTCTTTTCTTCGAAGGAACGAGGCTCATCTTTTCAAGACTTCGCAGCAGTGTGGATGG
>NZ_JBFUAY010000230.1:0-6566 GCF_056406015.1 Rhizobium sp. P1_E1
GGTGCCTCCTATGGGATTAGTCCAGCCCTTAATGATTAAGCGAAAACGTTTTACTCGTCATATGACTGAAATACAAACAACCTTAGATAACAAAAACCTTAAGGGACTCTCGCCAAATACCATTCCGGCGATAAGCTATTGCGTAATTCCTGAAATCGGAATCGATTCCAGCATAAATTATGAAGAAATTCAATGTGTTGCAGAGTCGCGCGTTTGAAAAGACGCACGACTCTGTGGGCGACAGGCCCCCAATCCCCATCAGCTGCGGAACAGTTTCCAGCGGGTTGGCTTGAAGGCTACCCGGTTGCGGTCAAGCCTGTCGGCCTCGCTCGGCGGCAATTCGATCTCGATATGCGGGCGATCATTGCCGATATCCAACTCGATATGGCGGGTGCCGGCCACGCGGCGGCTGGAGACCGGATGGCCGGCGATGCAGTTTTCGGCTGATTCGCAGAGCCTGACGTCGTGCGGGCGGAAATAGAGCTGCGCCGTGCCATCCGGCTCGCCCTCGGCATTGAGGCCGAGCGAGCGGCCTTCGAAGCGAATGTCGCCGTCAGTAATCTCGACCTGCAGGCAGTTCGACTGGCCGATGAAGCCGAAGACGAAGGGAGAATTCGGATTGTCGTAGACCTGGTCCGGCGTGCCGACCTGTTCGATCGCCCCCTGGCTCATGACCACGACGCGGTCGGCAAGCTCCAGCGCCTCATCCTGGTCGTGGGTGACGAAGACGGTGGTATGTCCGGTGCGATCGTGGATATCGCGCAGCCATTTGCGCAGGTCCTTGCGCACCTGGGCGTCGAGCGCGCCGAAGGGTTCGTCGAGCAACAGCACGTTCGGCTCGACGGCCATCGCACGGGCGAGCGCCACACGCTGGCGCTGGCCGCCCGAAAGCTGGGCCGGGTAGCGTTTTTCAAGACCGGAAAGCTGGACGAGTTCGAGCAGTTCGATCGCCCGCCTGCGGATGTCGGCCTTAGGCGGCCGCCGCGCGCTGTTTCTGACCTTGAGGCCGAAGGAGACGTTTTCGAGCACCGTCATGTAGCGGAAGAGAGCATAGTGCTGGAAGACGAAGCCGATATTGCGCTGCTGCACTGATTTCTTCGAGGCATCCTCGTCGCCGAAGAAGATCAGCCCCTCCGTCGGGCTTTCGAGGCCGGCGATCAGCCGCAGCAATGTCGTCTTGCCGGAGCCCGAAGGGCCCAGCAGTGCGATCAGCTCGCCGGAGCGGATGTCGAGCGAGACATCGTGCAGCGCCGGAAAACGATCGAATTCCTTGCGAATGTTTTGAACGCGTACTTCCATTCCAAATCCTTCAGTGCCGCCGGCTGGCGGCGATTTCCGCGCTATAGCGCATTTCCAGCAGCGTCTTCAAAACAAGAGTCACGAGCGCGAGCAAGGCCAAAAGTGTAGCGACGGCAAAAGCGCCGGTGAAATTATACTCGTTATAGAGAATTTCCACCTGCAGCGGCATGGTGTTCGTCTGGCCGCGGATGTGGCCAGAGACCACCGAGACGGCGCCGAATTCACCCATCGCGCGGGCGTTGCAGAGCAGCACACCGTAGAGCAGACCCCATTTGATGTTCGGCAGCGTCACGTACCAGAAGGTCTGCCAGCCGCTGGCGCCGAGCGAAAGGGCTGCCTCCTCGTCGGCGGTTCCCTGTTCCTGCATCAGCGGGATCAGCTCGCGGGCGACGAAGGGGAAGGTGACGAACATGGTGGCGAGGATCAACCCCGGCACGGCGAACAGGATCTTGATGTCGTGGGCGCTGAACCACTGGCCGAGCCAGGTACTGGAGCCGAACAGCAGAACGAAGACCAGGCCCGATATAACGGGTGAGACCGAGAAGGGCAGGTCGATCAGTGTCGTCAGGAAGGCCTTGCCCTTGAACTCGAACTTGGCGATCGCCCAGGCGGCGGCGACCCCGAAGACGAGGTTGAGAGGCACGCTGACGCCGGCGACGATCAGCGTCAGGCGGATTGCCGACAAGGTCTCGGCGTCGGCGAGCGCCACGAAGAAGGGGGCGGGCCCTTTGCGGAAAGCCTCGACGAAAACTGCTGCGAGCGGCAGAAGCAGGATAAGCAGCAGGAAGACGAGCGAAATAATGATCAGCGTGAAGCGCGCGATCCTGTTTTCGGTGGTCACCGAACGCAGCTTCACCGGTTGAACGGTCGCATCAAGCGCCATAGCCGTACCTCCGCCTGCTCCAGCTCTGGATGAGATTGATAACGAGCAACATGGCGAACGAGATGACCAGCATGATCGCCGCAATACCGGTCGCTGCCGCGTAATTATACTCTTCGAGTTTGATGATGATCAGCAGTGGCGCGATCTCCGATTTGAACGGCAGGTTGCCGGCGATGAAGATGACCGAGCCGTATTCGCCGACGCCGCGGGCAAAGGCGAGCGCAAAGCCGGTGAGCACGGCGGGCGCCAGCCCCGGCAGCAGCACGCGGAAAATCGTCTGGAAGCGATTGGCGCCGAGCGTTGCCGCAGCCTCCTCCACTTCCTTGTCGATTTCCTCCATGACGGGCTGCACGGTGCGCACCACGAAGGGCAGGCCGACGAAGATCAGCGCCACGACGATACCGGCTGGCGTAAAGGCGATCTTGATGCCGAGCGGCGTCAGGAACTGGCCGATCCAGCCGTTCGGCGCGTAGAGCGTCGTCAGCGCGATGCCGGCAACGGCAGTCGGCAGCGCGAAAGGCAGGTCGACCATGGCATCGATGACACGCTTGCCGGGAAAGCGGTAACGCACCAGCACCCAGGCGAGGATGATGCCGAAGACAGCATTGACGATCGCAGCGATGAAGGCGCTGCCGAAGCTGATGCGCAGCGCGTTCAGCGTGCGCGGATCGAGTGCGATCGACCAGAATGTTTCCCAGCCGAGCGCGCTCGACCGGACGGCGAGGCCCGAGAGCGGGATGAGGATCAGAAGGGTGAGCCAGGTCAAGGTAAGGCCGAGCGCCATTCCGAAACCCGGAATGACACTCGGCCGCTTGAACCGCCACCGCGTGGGGCTATRTGCTTTCATGAAGTCTATTATTGGGCCGGCTTGTAGATTTGGTCAAATACCCCGCCGTCGCCGAAGAATTTCGGCTGTGCGTCTTTCCAGCCGCCGAAATCGTCGATGGTCGCCAGCGTCAGCTTCGGGAAGCGGGCGATGTCAGCCGGATCGGCGGCTTCCGGCTTGATCGGGCGGTAGAAGTGCTTGGCGGCGATCTTCTGGCCTTCGTCCGAATAGAGGTAGTTGAGATAGGCTTCGGCGACCTTGCGCGTGCCCTTCTTGTCGACATTGCCGTCGACGATGGCGACTGGCGGGTCGGCACGGATGGAGAAGGCCGGCGTCACGATCTCGAACTGATCGGGACCGAGCTCTTCAAGTGAAAGATAGGCTTCGTTTTCCCAGGCAAGCAGCACGTCGCCGAGGCCGCGCTGGACGAAGGTGGTCGTGGCGCCGCGCGCGCCTGTATCGAGAACCGGAACGTGCTGCAGCAGTTTCGTCACGTAATCCTGCGCCTTGGCTTCGTCGCCGCCATTCGCCTGCTTGGCCCATGCCCAGGCGGCCAGGAAGTTCCAGCGGGCGCCGCCCGAGGTCTTCGGGTTTGGGGTGATGACCTGCACGTCGTCCTTGACCAGGTCGCCCCAATCCTTGATGCCCTTCGGGTTGCCCTTACGGACCAGGAAGACGATCGTCGACGTATAGGGTGTCGAATTGTTGGGGAACTTGGTCTTCCAGTCGGCCGGGATCTTGCCGGTCTTCTTGGCTATGGCGTCGATATCACCTTCGAGCGCCAGCGTGACGACGTCGGCGTCGAGACCGTCGATGACGGAGCGCGCCTGCGCACCGGAGCCGCCATGCGACGCCTGGATCGTTACGGTTTCACCGGTGTCCTTCTGCCACTTGGCGGCAAAAGCAGCATTGAAATCCTTATACAATTCGCGAGTCGGATCGTAGGAAACGTTAAGAAGCGTCTGATCCGCGAATGCAGGAGCGATGCTCCCGATCGCGAAGCTGCCTGCCATGACCGCGGCTGCGATGAGCCGGGTGAGCCGTTGTGTCTGCATTGGGGAACCCTCCGTGTTTGTGCCTAAACACTATCAAGTCAGTCGTATAATGAAACAAAGGTTCTTCCGGTTCCGGCGCTACCGTTAGAATGTCATTCCATTTAAGGGGTAATTTGGAAATGGACGTGCCGAAGTTGGCCGCGGCCAATTGGTCGCCGGGCGCTGCCCGCCGCAGGGCCGTGTTTTTTTGGCCACAGTTCCTCCACGAATACGACATGGTGATGCAGATTTTTGCCAAGATTTTGCCGCGATGGCACTTGTGGATTCCTATATGGCCTCCGTTGCGGTCGTATTCGCCGACCGCTGCGCGGGGGCAACCCTTGAAGTGCGCCTCGCATTCCAAACCTGTTTAGGGCCATTCAAAATGAATATCAGAACTATCCTTTTTGCCTC
Source organism: Rhizobium sp. P1_E1 (assembly GCF_056406015.1). Taxonomy (NCBI): domain Bacteria; kingdom Pseudomonadati; phylum Pseudomonadota; class Alphaproteobacteria; order Hyphomicrobiales; family Rhizobiaceae; genus Rhizobium; species Rhizobium sp. P1_E1. Next base: position 4,457 of record NZ_JBFUAY010000230.1, read on the forward strand.
CGTTGCCGCCCTTGCCGCGGCCTCCGGAGCCCGCGCAGCCGACGCCATCGTGGCGGCGGAACCCGAGCCCGTGGAATATGTTCGCGTTTGCGACGCCTACGGAACCGRCTATTTTTATATTCCGGGGACGGAAACATGCCTTTCGATCGGCGGTTACATCCGTACCGAAGTGCGTTTCGGTGACCATATTTCCGGCGACTCCGACGTAGACTTCTGGACCCGCGGTCAGGTCACCTTCCAGGCCAAGAACGACACCGAGTACGGCACGCTCACCGGCGTCATCACGCTGCGTTACAATGTCGACAACGCTTCTGACCAGGAAGCATTGCTCGATGAAGGCTACATCGACATTGCCGGTTTCCGCGTCGGTAAGCTGTATAGCTGGTGGGATGACGACATGAGCGGCGAGACCGATACGCTCGCCAGCAACGAGACGACCCACAACTCGATCCGTTATCAGTACGAGAATGGCGCTTTCGCGGCCGGCATTTCGGTCGACGAGCTGGAAGAAGACTACGCCACCAAGCCGGGCGACGGCCCGAACAACTTCGGTGTCGCAGGCCAGGTTTCCTACAAGGCCGGCGCCATCAGCGCTTACCTGCTTGCCGGTTATGACACCGACACCAGCGAAGTCGCGGTCCGCGGCATCGTTTATGCCGACATCGGCCCGGGCACGCTCGGCATTGCCGGCGTATGGGCAAGCGGCGCCAACTACTACTACGAAGAGTCCGAATGGACGATCGCAGCAGAGTATGCCTTGAAGATCAACGATAAGTGGTCGGTCACCCCCGGCTTCCAGTACTTCGAAAACATCGCTCTCGAGGCTGACGGTAACGGCTTCACCGGCGGCAGCGCCTACACGACCGGTGTCACCATCGACTACCGCATCGTCGAGGATCTGCGTACGAAGCTCAGCGTGCAATATCACGATGAGGACGAAGGCGACGACGAAGTGTTCGGCTTCCTGCGCTTCCAGCGCGATTTCTAAGATCGTCTCTTTGCAGACGAGTGGGCGCGACCTTCAGGCCGCGCCTTTTTTAATTTAGAACAATGTCATCACACCCGTGAATCGGCGATGAAATCGGAATAAAATTCGTCGACCGTTCTTGCCTTGCGCATGGCGGCGAGCGCGCCGTCCGTTTGCAGCCGCCTGGCAATGGCCGATAGCACGTTCAGATATTCGCCACGATTATTTTCTCCGAAGAGCAGCACGAAGGCGATGTCAGTCGGGATATCGTCGATCGCCTCGAAATCCAATGGTTGGGCGAAGCGGAGGAGAAGGCCGCGCGGGCTGGTCATGCCGTCGATCGCCGCATGCGGGATGGCAATGCCGTTGCCAATGCCGGTGGAGCCGAGCTTCTCACGCGCTTCGAGCGCCTTCAGGATGGTCTGGCCATCGACGGAGAAAGCCTTGGCGGCCTTGTCGGCTATGATCTGCAGTGCGCGCCATTTGGTCGGCGCCGACACGCCGATGAAGGTGTGCTCCGGCCGGATGATGTTGGGAAGGTTCATGTCATTCTCGATACTGTTCGGGCAGCGGGAGGGAAGGGAGGTCAATCCGGTTCCCTGAGCCGGTAGCCGACGCCGGTCTCCGTGGTGATATAGTGCGGCTGGTCCGGAATCTGTTCGACTTTTTGCCGCAGTTGCCGGACGTAGACGCGCAGATACTGCACATCGGCCGCCGGCCCCCATACCTGCTTTAGAAGAAACTGGTGTGTCAGCACTTTGCCGGCATGCTGGGCGAGCACGCGCAGGATGTCGTATTCCTTCGGCGACAGTTTTATTTCCTGGCCGTCGACCTTGACGATGCGCTTGACGAGATCGATCGACAGCCCGCCGGTCTGGAAGATCGCCTTTTCGCCCTGCTGCTGCAGGCGGTGGCGCAGCGCCACGCGGATGCGGGCGCCAAGCTCGTTGATGCCGAAGGGTTTGGTGACGTAATCGTCGGCGCCGCTTTCCAGCGCCTTAACGATACCAGCCTCATCGGTGCGGCTGGACAGAATGACGACCGGCATGGAAAGCCCTTCGTCGCGCCACGCCTGCAGCAGGTCGTGGCCGGGGGTGTCGGGCAGGCCGAGGTCGAGCAGGATGAGATCGGGCATGTCATCGG
>NZ_JBFUAY010000231.1:0-6538 GCF_056406015.1 Rhizobium sp. P1_E1
GGCCGGAGCGAGAACCTGCAGCGCATCGCCGGGGAACTCGGGGTTGCCTATGTCGTAGAGGGCAGCGTCCGCAAGGCCGGCGGCCGGAGCGAGAACCTGCAGCGCATCGCCGGGGAACTCGGGGTTGCCTATGTCGTAGAGGGCAGCGTCCGCAAGGCCGGCAACCATGTGAGGATCAATGCTGAATTGATCGACGCAGCCAGCGATGGCCACGTGTGGGCGGCGCGTTACGACCGCGACCTCACCGACATCTTCGAAGTGCAGGACGAGATCACGAAGGCGATCGTCGAGCAACTGAAGGTCAAGCTACTCCCGGAGGAAAAGAAGGCAATCGAGCTGGCGCCGACAGCGAGCGTTGAAGCTTATACGCACTTCCTCAGGGGCCGCGAATACTATCACATTGCCTCGCGCTCAAACCATCTCATGGCCAGACAGAGCTTCGCGAGAGCTATCGAATTGGATCCGGACTATGCCCGCGCTTATGCGGGCGTCGCGGTTTGCGATGCGCGTCTGCGGTCCCAGTTCGGTGTACAGATCCCGGTGGAGGACATTCTTGCGAACACCGCGAGGGCGCTCGCTATCGATCCCAATCTGGCGGAGGCACACGCGGCCAAGGGGTTTGCGTTGGCGGTGGCCGGCAATCGCGCTGAGGCCGTTTCCGCATTCGAGCAGGCTTTATCGCTCGACGGCGATTGCCACGAGGCGAACCGGTATTATGCCGAATTTTGCGTCACCGACGGTCAGTTCGAGCTGGCGGCCACCTACTTTCAGCGTGCAATGGAAATCAAGCCTGCCGATTATGGTGCGCCGACCATGCTTGTGCACGTCTTTCGTTCACTCGGGCAAACAGACAAGGCCAATAGTTATGCTTGGATCGCGTTGAAAAAGGCGGAGGAAGAATTGCGGCTACATCCGGAGAATGCCAATGTTGCCTGTCTTGGAGCAACCGTGCTCGCCTTTCTCGGTGTCCGCGATCGGGCACTGGAGTGGCTGGCCCGCTCACTGGCGACTGATCCCAACGACATAAACATTCAGTACAACGCCGCCTGCACTTATGCGCTGCTTGGCGAGATTGACCGAGCGATCGAGGTGCTGGAAGCCTGGATGCCTCAKGTCGGCGCCGAGATGCGGCTGTGGTTCAAGAACGATTCCGACCTCGATTCCATTCGCAGTCACCCGCGCTATTCGAGATTGGTTGAACTGTCTGAATAACGCCTCGTACATTTGGCAGGCTGGCGCTAATACTATTTCATTACTTGCTAAAATTCTCGCGAGCGCCGAAGGTCAACTTAAACTTGCACCAGAAAAGTCTTTTGAGGGGAAGCGGATGAGCACCCGGTTCAGACTTTTTGTACAGCCTCCATTTGAAGATGCTCGGTCCAGTCCCGAGATTGTCGAAGTGTCGTCTCCGCTGGGCAGCCTGACGGCTGGTCCGGCCGACGATCGCATGTTCGTTCTGGAGCCGGTCGGCAAGACCAGTCCTTACGGTGTGAACCGCGGGCCGCTCGGAACACCGTACATGTATCTGCCGCCCTGGATCGGGAAAATCCTTCAGCCGGCCACCCCCGACGAGTACGGCAATTTCGACTATCTCCGATCTTCGATGGCTGGCTTCGAAGCCGCGCATGTTTTTGGTTGCGTGCGATTCACACTGGATGTGTGGGAGCGCTATCTCGGCCAGCCGCTCACCTGGCATTTTCGCGATCATTATGACCGTCTGGAAATCTCGATCCTGCCGCGATGGGACAACGCCCAATACGGCTATGGTTTCCTCGAAATTGGGAGCCAGTTCGAAAACAACGGGCGCGTCCTTCCCTTCAGCCTGGATTTTGACGTCATCGCTCATGAGGTGGGGCACGCGATCATCTTCAGCGTACTGGGCGTGCCGCGCCCGGGAACCGAGTATCCGGAATATCTTGGCTTCCAGGAGGCCTTCTCCGACTGCGTGTCGCTGATCGCGGCCATGCATTTTCCGTCCGTGATCGACAATGTTCTCGCGGAGACGCGCGGTAACCTCTACCGTGCAAATCGCCTTGCGCGCTTTTCGGAATTTTCGCCGCATCGCCAGATTCGTTCGGCAAATAACAAAAGGACGATGGCCGACTTCGCTCGTGGGTGGAAGGACGAGCATGAGCTCTCGCAACCGCTCACCGGTGCAATATTCGACATCCTCGTCGACCTCTTTCATGAGAGCCTAGTGGCGCGCGGCTTGATCTCGCCTGCCGTTGAAAATCTCGCAGATATTGCCGAGTTCGATCCTGCTGCCGAGGCACCCGTGCAGCATGCTTTCGACCGCGCTTTCGCCCGCAACTCGGATGGTTTTGTCGAAGCATTGCTCGATGCACGAGACGTCGTCGGGACGTATCTGGCGGAAACCTTGTGGGCTCTCGCTCCCGACTTTCTGGACTACGGCGACGTTGCGAGGACGATGCTTGCGATTGATCGGGATGAAAGTGGCGGCCAATTCGCACGGATCATCAGCAGGAATTTTAGGCAACGTGCCATCGGCGAGTTGCATGCCGGCGCGCATGTGAAGGGTGGCGAGCATCGCAGCCATGTCCACTCTGCGCGAATCTTGCTGCCGATAGACCATCTGGAGCTTCCGAAGATGAGCTATCGCGAGAAATTTCTGCTGTCGAAATTGGCATAGGTCAATAACCAGGTAGATGGAGGCAGACGTGGCAGACAATGAAACCTTACTCGGCGTATCAGCGGTATATTTGTTCGGGCGTGAACTTAGTGATCTTCTTCTGAGAGGCGACGTTTATCAGCCTCTGATCGGAAATCCATCGGGAGCGAATAGTTTTCTGAGGGGTCAGCTCAGCGCGGACGGCGCGACTCTTGCGCGAATTTACGCTTTCTCCTTCGAGGGAACTTTCGTTGAATTAAGCCGGCCGGCTATCTTCATTGTCCACGGCAGCGGCTCGAATCCCGACGATCCACCTCCGAGGAACGTCGATGGCGATATTGAATACGACAGATTGTCTCGGTCCCCAGGTTCGAGTGCACGAACAGGCCTCGGCTCCCAAATCGGAGCTCTCGCCAGGGATATGAAGGTCTGGATCTATGACAAGGGCGATCTCTCGATGAGGCTTGATGCCCAAACGGGAACCCTTGAGCAAATCTTGCTCTCGGCCGAGGCCTCGGCTGATCCTCGGGGAATGGCGAGCGGCGGATTGTCCAGATCGGGCGGTGCCTTGTCCCGCTCCGGCGGCGTGATGTCGAGATCAGGCGGATTCGTCCCTCGCAGATCGGGTGACGGTGATTGATTTTACGGATAGGGATGGACCCGGGAGGCTAACATGTCCGCGAAAACTACTCTCGAAATTGTGCGTTTGGACCCCAAGCCTGTGCAAGCTCCGTTACGAACACGAACGCCGTTTACACTCATAGGCCACGGCTTTCGTGAGGGAATGGAAGTATATGTATCTACTAACAAAGACGGCAGCGACAGAGTTGACGTCAAAGTACTTCGCGATGATTCTGCTACGAGTACGGACAAGGTATGGCCAGTCGTCGCCCTGCCGGCGCTTGGCGCCAAGCCCACCGATACCACCAAAGAGCCGCCCGACCCACCCTTGTGGGTTGTGATAAAACTGAATGGCCAGAAGAGTGCCATACAAGGATTTTTGATCGTCTGACTCTTGAGAGATCACGCTCAATTCGAGCCGATGGTCTACGACTTGGCCAGGCACTGCTTCGCAGTCTGTTTGTAGGTCGCGCCGTCCAATGGATGCGACGGACAGGCAGACTTGCGAGAGAAGCAGGCGCTATGAGGTGTGATACATTCAGAGGGAGGCGCCGCTCCCAAACCGCTTTGCTCTTCGATGGGTTCTATGTCGTCTCGCCGGCCCGGCTGCCATCAAGAACCTCCAGCGACATGTCTCCATAGGGCGCGTATTGCGCTCCATCAAAACTTCGTCTGACCCCATCAGTCGGCGCGTCGTGCTACGAAAATCACAACGCCGGGCGATCTGAAACTTCAGGTCCGCGCGGTGGAATTCTGAAATTCCGAGCACGCATATGGACCTCTCGAAGATCAAGACGCTGATCGACTTTGTCGGACGATCGAACATTACCGAGCTGACCGTGACCGAAAAGGACGTGACGGTTCGGATTTTCCGTACGTCGCAGGGTCAGGAGGCTGCTGCCGAGCCCACGCAAAAGGCAGGATCGACGACGAACTTTGCCCATGATGCCGTCTCCCATGCGTCTTCGAACGTCGAGAAAACCTCCTATGCGGTGAAGGCGCCCGTCTTCGGCGTTCTGCACCGGACCCCGGCGCCAGGGGAGCCGCCATTCGTCGCAATCGGTGACCAGGTGGAGGAGGGGCAGACCCTTTTCATCATCGAGGCAATGAAGGTCTTCAACACAATCGCCGCGCCGCGGTCGGGGCGCATTACGCACCTCACCGAAATCGACGACGGCGAGGTCGAGACCGGCGATCTGCTGGCGGAGATTGCCTGATGCCGGAAACGCCTGAACAATCCGCGGCCGGCCGCTTCGATACCGTTCTGATCGCCAATCGTGGCGAGATCGCAGTCCGGATCCAGCGCGCCTGCCGCGAGCTCGGCCTGAAGACGATCGCCATCTGCTCCGAGGCCGACAGGGAAGCGCCTTACGGCAAGACCGCAGACAGTTTTTTGTGCATCGGTCCGTCGAGTGCCGCCAAGAGCTATCTCAATCAGGATGCCATCCTTCTGGCGGCGCGTCTCGCTGGTGCCGGCGCCATCCATCCCGGTTACGGTTTTCTGTCGGAGAACGCTGCCTTCGCAGACGCTGTTGAAAAGGCGGGGCTGATCTTCATCGGTCCGACCACCTCCTCGATTGCGACCATGGGCGACAAGATCTCGGCAAAGCGAGCGATGATGACGGCCGGCGTGCCCTGCGTTCCCGGTCCGGACACCGCGCTGCCCGATGATCCCGCCACGATCGAGCGCATAGCGCTGGAAATCGGATATCCTGTCATCATCAAGGCGGCCGGCGGTGGCGGCGGACGCGGCATGCGCGTCGTGCCAAAGGCTGATGTGTTGCATGAAGCAATCGCTCTGACACGAGAAGAGGCCCGCAAGGCCTTCGGCTCACCCTCGCTCTACATGGAGAAATTCCTCCAGCATCCGCGTCACATCGAGATCCAGGTTGTTTGCGACGATCACGGCAATGCCGTGTGGCTGGGACACCGGGATTGCTCGATGCAGCGCCGCCATCAGAAAGTGGTGGAGGAGGCGCCGGCGCCGGGAATCGCGCCCGACATCATCCAATCGGTCGGCCTGGCTTGCGTGCAGGCCTGCCTCCAGATCGGCTACCGGGGCGTCGGAACCTTCGAATTCCTTTATGAGGACGGCGCTTTCTATTTCATCGAGATGAACACGCGACTTCAGGTCGAGCATCCCGTCACCGAAATGACGAGCGGCGTCGATATCGTCCAGGCGCAGATAAGGGCAGCTCAGGGTCACGTTCTGAATCTCAACCAAGGCGATGTAACATGCGAAGGCCATTCCTTCGAATGCCGTATCAACGCCGAGGATCCGGAAACCTTCCTGCCATCGGCGGGTGTCGTCACCCATCTGGCTTTGCCCGTCGGGCCGGGCATTCGCGTCGATACGCATATTCATGCCGGCTACAAGGTCTCGCCCTATTACGATTCGCTGATCGCCAAGCTGATCGTGCATGCGCCGACGCGGGCAGAAGCAATGGCAAGAATGCGCGAGGCGCTTGCCGGCACTGAGGTCGAAGGGATTTCCACCAATATCCCCTTCCTGCGCGCCCTGTTCGAGGACGGCGCATTCGCGCGCGGCGAGACGGACATTCACTATCTCGAACAATGGCTGAAGCTGCGGAGGGCGGCATGAGCGCGATCGATTTCAGCGATCCGGCGACCATCGCATTGCTCACCGAGGCGCTGATGGCCGCCGGCGTGGACGGTCTTGAAATCTCCCGGCCGGCCGGACAGCTTCGCATCGTCGTCGCTGGAAAAGACGGTGCCCGGATCAGCCCGCCCGAAGCGACGCCCCATGCTCCCGGTTTGGCTCCCGGCTCCGCATCGGTCGTTGTGAAGGCGCCGATGGCCGGCCGCTTCCATGTCGAGCATCCCGCCTCCGCCGCGCCGCAAAATCTGCCGCGCTCCGTATCCGAAGCGGATATCGTCGGCTTTGTCGGGGTAGGGCACATCCTGCTTCCCCTTCGCGCCAGCCGTTCCGGTGTTTTGACCAGGCTGCTCGCAGAACCTGGCGCACCGGTCGGCTTCGGTGATCCTCTGTTCGAAATCGAGCTCCAGTCATGATCGTCACGACGAACAGACATGCATCGCAACGCGAGATCGTTCCGGCCACCAAAAACCTGGCGCGGGTTTCCTCGATCGGCGCCAGATCCTTCCTGCYCGAAGCGCCAGGCGACTTCGACCTTATCGCGCAGCGGCGGATCTGGGCTCTGTCCCAGACTGTGAAAGGTTGGACGGACCTTGCGGAAAACATCCCGGGCATGACCAATCTGCTGGTGATCTTCAAGGAGACTCCCGAGGATCCCGATGCGGTGGTCG
>NZ_JBFUAY010000232.1:0-6403 GCF_056406015.1 Rhizobium sp. P1_E1
GTGCAGCATAAGGCATTGGCACTATCCATGGTCGGTGTATGATGAGACCCATCGAAGCAATGCACCTCCTCCCGCGGCAGGCTTTTTCGTATCCCGAACCTTCCCTGCTGCAGATCGATTGAGTGCGCCTGTTCCCACGTCGCGTCACCCACTCAATCGTAGGCGTCTTCCTTGGGACCGGCTGGGGTTCCCTGGAGGCGCCTGTCGCAGACCCTCGGACTCTGTCGTCCTAAAAGGAGGTCTGTTTGCCGGGGGCCGGGTCCCGCTTTGGCGCGATATCCGCCCAACAGCTGACCCACCGAATGTCTCGGTTTCGCGAGTAGTCCGGCGTCCCAGAAACGGCGTTGGTGAAGTGGCTGTCGGCTATGACATCATCCATGAAGGAGGTGCCGGCAGGCAATGCGGATCGCTATGAACCTTCGCCCGCCTCAATGGCTTCAATGAACTCGTCGAATGTTTTTCCAAGCACGCGGACCTCATCTGACCATGCGCCGGCAAAGACAATCGGAATCGAAATAAAATTTTCGCCGATTAATCCATAAGCGGTCGGGCCCCCATTCGAACCAATCAGGAACGGGCCAGTCTGAAATTCGAAGAGTTCATAACCGTCCGCCGACGCTTTGGTCGGCGAGCACAGCCAGGAAGTCCTGGCGCAGGACGCCAACCAGCCGCCGCAGCTTTTCAAGAAAGCCTCCGCTATCGGCGTTGGCGAGCTCGGAAAGATCGCAAACAAATGCATCCGGCTTGATCCGTACGCCGGTCGCCGTGAAGACCAGAAGTTCGGTGCCGAGCTCGATCTGGCGCGCCTGAATGCGTGAGATGCTCTTGCGCAGGTTGGCCATGATGTCGGGATTGTCATGGCTGTCCCACAGAAACCGAGCCAACGCCGAGCGCGGATATTCGCTCCCGGCTCTGTCCTGCAGATAACGATCCAGCAAATAGCAAATCGTAAGCAGACCCTTTTCGGGGAACGCCACAGGTTGCCCGGCCAGATCGATCAGCCGCAACTCACCAAATGACTCGAGCCTGAGCTTCATGCGGATACTGCCTGCCGATATCCCTGGCTATTCTCCGAGCGGAAGAGTGATATCCGCTACGGAGGCTCCCAATGTTACGCCGCGACTTTCCGCCTGCGCCATCGCCTTCACCAGCGCGATGACCGTTTCGCGGATATTTCGGTCGGCAATCTTCAGAAAAGCGCGATTGAGCGCCAATCCCTCTTTCGTTCGCAGGAATTCGGCCACTGGATCAGTATTCGCCGACAGATCCAGCCCTTGCAGCGTCAACGGCTCGGAGTTCTCCTGTTCGAAGAAGAAACTCACCGACGTGTGAAGCACATCGGCGATCCGCTGCAGACGGCTCGCGCCGATGCGGTTAATGCCCTTCTCGTATTTCTGAACCTGCTGAAAGGTCACGCCGATCTGCTCGGCAAGCCGTTCCTGGCTCATCCCGAGCAACTGCCGGCGCATTCTTATGCGCGCTCCGACATAGCTGTCTATCGCATTCGCTGTCTTGACATTCATCGTGTGTTTTCAGCCTCGATCGCTTTTTCAATCGGGGAAGCTGTAGTATCCCCTGCATGGCTTTTCCATGGTTGTTTTCACATAGCATACTGGATATGTGATGATCGCGACCGACTGTGATATGAAAGCCCGCCCTGGAAAGACGTTAAGTTAGGCAGAAATCACTTGTCCGAAGAGAAAATCGAACAAAAGCCGTACCAATACGGATAGAACTGGGCTGTAATTGCGTCCCGGCTTACGCTAAATCCACTTCAGCGACCGTCGCCCGAGAGTCTTCCCAGCCCCGATCGCCCGAAAATCCATCGAACAAAGCGACGTGGCACGGCACCGGCCGGGCCTGTGCAGGAGAAGCATTGATGGCAACCGTTGCCGAGAGCGCGCCCCGTTTCGAAAAAACAACGATGTCCATCCTCATGGCGGTCAGCTTCTGCCACATGCTGAACGACATCATGCAGTCACTGCTCGCCTCGCTCTATCCGCTGTTCAAGGCGAACTACGATCTCGATTTTGTGCAGATCGGCCTCCTCACCATGACTTTCCAGGTCACGGCTTCGCTGCTGCAGCCGCTGGTCGGCATCGTCACCGACCGCTGGCCRATGCCCTATTCGCTGCCGGTCGGTATGGCGAGTACCTTTTGCGGCCTCATTCTGCTCGGCAATGCCGGCAGCTTCGAACTGCTGCTGGTTGCCGCAAGCCTGATCGGCTTCGGCTCGGCGGTCTTCCACCCGGAATCTTCGCGCGTGGCCCGTCTTGCTTCGGGCGGTCGCCACGGTTTCGCGCAATCATTCTTCCAGGTCGGTGGCAATGCCGGCCAGGCGATCGGTCCGCTGCTTGCCGCCTTCATCGTGCTGCCGCTCGGCCAGCACAGCGTCTCCTGGTTCGCCGCCATCGCTATGGTCGGCATGGTCGTGCTGAGCTGGGTCGGCAACTGGTACATGAGCCACAGGCGCCAGAATGCCAGTAAGCCAGCAATAAGCCGGACCCTGCCGCTGCCGCAGAACCGGGTCATCTGGGCGCTGCTGATTCTCGTGCTGCTGACGGCAACAAAGAATGTCTACATGGCCAGCGTGTCGAGCTACTTCACCTTCTATGTCATCGACAAGTTCGAGCTCAGCGTGCAGCAGGCACAGCTGATGCTCTTCCTCTTCCTTGGCTCGGTCGCCGTCGGCACGTTCCTCGGCGGGCCGATCGGCGATCGTTTCGGCGCACGTTTCGTCATCTGGTTCTCGATCCTTGGTGTCATTCCTTTCGCACTCTTGCTTCCCTATGCAAACCTCTTCTGGACAGGCGTGCTCAGCATCGTCATCGGCCTGATCTTCGCTTCGGCCTTCTCGGCCATCGTCGTCTTCGCACAGGAACTGGTGCCCGGGCGCGTCGGGCTGATTGCCGGCGTCTTCTTCGGCTTCGCATTTGGGGCAGGGGGGCTTGGTGCTGCGCTGCTCGGCGATTTCGCCGATACTCACGGCATCGATTTCGTCTACCGCATCTGCTCCTACCTGCCGCTGCTCGGTCTCCTGACAGTCTTCCTGCCGCGTATTCCCAAGCGGAAACCAGTCTGAGGCGATACCGCTTACGGACAATGCATCGGCCGGAATGTCACTGACACTCCGGCTCGATGCATCATGCAGTTTCGCACGTCGCCATCGCCGACGGGCCCGAACGTATTTTTCTCCTCATAGGGGGAAGAGGGATCACCATTCCTTTAATCCACTATTTTTATAGATAATATTATAGTGACGTCGGTTTCGGCACGATATTGGAAGGAAATGGCATGTCTGCTCCCAAACTGGTCGGCCTTGCGGGTAGTTTCAACCGCCCCTCGAAGACCTTTGCGCTTGTTGAAAACATTGCTGGTCTCGCCGCCGAGAAATACGGCTTCGACAACACCATCTACGACCTGACCGATGTCGGCCCTTCGCTTGGCCAGGCGCTGCGCCGTGACGATCTCGACAGTCGCGCCAAGGAAGTCATCGACGACATCGTCAATGCCGACGTGCTGGTCATCGGAGCGCCAACTTACAAGGGCAGCTATCCCGGCCTCTTCAAGCATCTGATCGACTTGATCGACCCGCATGAGCTGCGCGCCAAGCCGATCATCATCACCGCGACCGGCGGCGGCGACCGGCACGCGCTGATGGTCGAGCACCAGCTTCGCCCGCTCTTCGGTTTCTTCATGGCGCACACGCTGCCGACCGCCGTTTACGCGTCCGACCGTGACTTCACCAATTACCGTGTCTCATCCGACCCGCTTTCCAATCGGATCGGGGAGGTCATCGGCGAGCTCACGGCCTTCTTTCCCAGCCGGAATCAAGCGCTTATCGCTGCCGAATGAAGAATGTCGGGATAGGCTTGAAACGGCGCCATGGAGGCGCCGTTTTCGCTTTCGCGCCATCCTCGCTACCAAGTATAATCCACTAATTTGATGGAAATTTATCCTGCTGATATCGATGGCAGGGCAAGAGTTTTTCCAGCCCTTCTTCCACATCAGACATTCGTGCTTCGCCTCCGATACGCGCATTTGCCATGATCGGCCTGCTCGGGGCGTTGGCCTCATTCAGTCAGACGGGATATAAAATGATCAAGAACAAAAATCTTCACGGCTTCCACCTTTCGCGCCGGGCGGCTCTTGCCGCCGTGGCCGTTTCCGCTGCCGCACTCTTTGCCTTTGCAGCACCCGCTCCTTCCTTTGCCGAGGGCAAGTCGATCAAGGTCGGCATCATGGCCGGYGAGGAGGAGGACATCTGGCGCGTGGTCGCGAGCGAGGCGGCGAAGAAGGGTCTCAAGATCGAGACCATCACCTTCAACGACTATACGCAGCCGAATGAAGCGCTGGAACGCGGCGAACTCGACGCCAACGCCTTCCAGCACCAGCCCTATCTCGACAACCAGATCAAGCAGCACGGCTATCACATCGTTCGCGTCGGTTATACCGGGGTCTGGCCGATCGGCCTTTACACCAAGAAGTACAAGTCCGTCGCCGAGATCCCGGAAGGTGCCGTCATCGGAGTGCCGAACGATCCCTCAAACGAGGGCCGTGCGCTGCGCGTTCTCCAGAACGAAGGCCTGATCAAGCTCAAGGACGACACCGGTATTCTTGCGACCGTCGCCGACGTCACCGACAATCCGAAGAAGATCGAGATCAAGGAACTCGACGCCGGCATCGTCGGCCGCTCGATCGACGATCTGGATGCCGGTATCGTCAACACCGACTGGGCGTTGAAAAGCGGTCTTTCTCCGGCCGAACGCATTGCCCAGGAGCCGATCGCCGACAATCCATACCGCAACTTCATCGCCGTCAAGGACGAGAACAAGGATGCCGACTGGGTCAAGACGCTTGTGTCTTCTTATCAGAACGAGACCGTCAAGGCCGAGTTCGACAAGGTCTACAAGGGGACGGGTCTCAGCGCCTATTGATCCGGAGCAGGGCTGGGGTTAAGGCCTGCCGAGAGGCGGTTCGGGCGTTCTTTGCCCGGGCCGCCTTCAGCATTTGTAAGGAAAAACACATGAATTCCTTTGTTTCCACCACGGCGATCGAGGCAGAGCCGCAAACGGCGACCGAAGAGGTGGTGAGGCTGACCGACGTGAAGCGGCGGTTCGGAACCACTGCAGCACTCGACGGCATTTCGCTGACGGTGAAGAGAGGCGAAATCCTCGGCATCATCGGCCGCAGCGGCGCCGGCAAATCGACGCTGATCCGCTGCCTGAACGGCCTGGAGCGCGCCGATAGCGGCGAGATCCTCATCGAAGGCCGAGATATCACCGGACTTTCAGAACAGGACCTGCAGCCGCTGCGCCGCCGCATCGGCATGATCTTCCAGCATTTCAATCTGCTTTCCGCCAAGACCGTCGAGGAAAACGTCGCGCTGCCGCTGAAGATCGAGGGTCTTGCAAAGAGTGAGCGCCTGAAACRGGCGCATGAGCTGCTCGAGCTCGTCGGTCTTGCCGACAAGGCGAAGGCCTATCCCGCATCGCTGTCCGGTGGCCAGAAACAACGCGTCGGCATCGCCCGGGCGCTCGCGGCACGCCCGGCACTGCTGTTGTCCGACGAGGCGACATCGGCGCTCGATCCGGAAACGACCCGGTCGATCCTGGCGCTGCTCAAGGACATCAACCGTAAGCTCGGGCTGACCATTCTGCTGATCACCCATGAGATGGAAGTGGTCCGCCGCATTGCCGATCGCGTCGCGGTCATCGATGCCGGGCGGATCGTCGAGGAGGGACAGGTCTGGTCGATCTTCGCCAACCCGCAGGCTGATATCACCGGGAGCCTGCTCGGCGGCATCCGGCCGCAGCTTCCTGAGCATATCGCCGGCCGGCTGTCGGCGACGGCGGGCAGCGAAGCGGTCCTCAGCGTCGATCTTGCCGGCCCGCAGGCGCAGGGCGCGCTGTTTGCCGAACTCTCGGCGGCGCTGCCGCATTCCTTCCGCCTCGTCCATGGCGGCATCGACCACATCCAGAACCAGCCTGTGGCGCGGTTCTTCATTGCCGTTCCCGCGCGCGACCCCGCGCTTGCCGGAAAGGTCGAACAATTCCTGACGGCCCGGTCCGCCCGGGTGGAGGTGCTTGGTTATGACACCGATCATGCTTGAACTGCTGGTTCGCTCCCTTTGGGAGACCATCCTGATGACCGTCGCCTCGGGAGTGATCTCGCTCGTCGCCGGCCTGCCGCTCGGCCTTGCACTGGTCGCGACGGCGCGCGGCGGCATCGCCGAAAATCTCTGGATCAACCGCGTGCTCGGCGGGGTCATCAACGGCTTCCGTTCGGTGCCCTTCATCATCCTGCTGGTGGCGCTGATCCCGCTGACGCGGCTGATCGTCGGCACCGCGCTCRGCACCTGGGCGGCCATCGTGCCGCTCGCCATCGCCGCAACGCCCTATTA
>NZ_JBFUAY010000233.1:0-6401 GCF_056406015.1 Rhizobium sp. P1_E1
CGTGGTCTGATGGCGGCAATCGCGCCGCGGATGGCCGGAGCGGCCGCCGAGCATTCGAAGACGAGGTCGAAATAGCCCTTTCCCGCCTCGTATTCCGCAAGCGCCTGGGCATTTTTGGAAACATTGATGGTGCGGCTGGCGCCCATCGCTTCGGCCCTGGTGAGCGCCGCATCCGCGAGATCGGTCACCACGATCTCGCTTGCGCCATGATAGGAGGCGACGGCAACCATCAGGGCGCCGATCGGGCCGGCGCCGGTGACCAGCACGCGTTTGCCTGTGATATCTCCTGCGCGCGATGCCGCGTGCAGGCAGACGGATAGCGGCTCGCTGCAAGCCGCTTCCGCTGCCGTCGTCGCTGCTCCAACCTCAAAGCACTGCTTGGCCGGCACCACCAACCATTCCCGGAACATGCCCTGCTCATGCGGCAGGCGCATCGCGCTGCCCATGAAGCGCATTTCCAGGCAGTGGATCGGCATGCTTTTCTCACAATATTCGCAATGCCCGCAGGGTTGGCTGGGATTGACCGCCATTAGCGTCCCAGCCTTCAGATCGACGCCCTCGCCCGCTTGGCTCACGGTCCCCGAGGCTTCGTGGCCGGGTATAATCGGCTCGCGAACCCGGACCGGCCCGAAGCCGCCATCCTGATAATAATGCAGGTCGGAGCCGCAAATCCCTGCGGCCGCCATTTTGAGAAGCACCTCGCCGGGACCAGGGGCCGCAACCGTATCGGTCTCGATCCTGAGATCGCCCTTTTGGTAAAGCCGTGCCAGACGTGTCCGCATCGTGTCCATCCTATCTCAACAGTCCAAGCTGCTGCGGCAGCCACAGCGATATGGCCGGGACGAAGGTGATCAGGATCAGTGCCAGGAAGAGCGGCACCAGCCAGGGCAGGATCGCCATGGTCGTGCGTTCGACGGATAGTTTCGCGACCCTCGACAACACGAAAAGCACCATGCCGAGCGGCGGGTGCAGCAGGCCGATCATCAGGTTCAGCGTCATGATGAGACCGAACTGGACGGGATCGATCCCGAATTTCAGGACGATCGGCAGAAGGATCGGCACGAGGATGGTAATGGCCGCGATCGTGTCCAGGAAGCAGCCGACGAAGAGCATCAGCAAGTTCACGAGGATCAGGAAAACCCATTTGTTGTTGGTGATCGACAGGATCGCATCGGACAGCAGCTGCGCCGCCTGGCTCACCGTCAGCAGCCAGGCGAAGACCGATGCCGCGGTGACGATGAAGAGAACGGATGCCGTCGTCTCGATCGTGTCGAAACTTGCCTTGGCGAGCGTCGAGGGCGTCATCGTACGGTAACGCACCAGACCGAGGAACAGGGACCAGAGGACGGCTGCGACGGCGGCCTCCGTCGGCGTGAACCAGCCCATCGTCATGCCGCCGATCAGGATGACGGGCGTCATCAGCGCCATGACGGCGGAGAAGCGGAAATACCAGTCGAGGGCAAGAAGCAGGGCAAGGGCAATGCCCGCCGCAACATTCATCGATACGCCCGCCTGCATCAGCAGATAGATGGCCAGCGGCACCGCCAGGACGACGACGATTTCCATCCCCGCCGACAGCAGCTGTCTCACATCGAACGGCGCGTCCGAGCCCCAACGCTTCCAATAGGCGAAGGCGGCGACAGTGATCATCATCAGCAGCGTCATGACGACGCCGGGCAGGATGCCCGCCATGAAAAGAGCGCCGATCGAGACGTTCGCCATCATGCCGTAGATCACGAAAGGCAGCGACGGCGGGAAGATCGGACCGAGCGTTGCCGAAGCCGCCGTCACGCCGACCGCTGCCTCGACCGGATAGCCGTGATCCTTCATCGCCTTGATCTCGATCGTGCCGATACCGGCCGCATCGGCAAGCGCCGTGCCGGACATGCCGGAGAAGATGACAGAACCGATGATGTTGACTTGCGCGAGACCACCCTTCATCCAGCCGACGAGAGCAACGGCAAAGGAATAGATGCGGCCGGTGACGCCGGYCGAGTTCATCAGGTTGCCCGCGAGGATGAAGAAGGGCACGGCGAGCAACGGGAAGCTTTCGACACCGGCAATCATGCGCTGGGCGACGATGATGTCGGGCGCGACGCCATAAAGGACGATATAAAGCACGGATGCGACGGCCATCGAGATGGCAACGGGCACCCCGACCAGCATCAGCACCAGAAACGAGCCAAGAAGAAGTAGCATCGGATCAACCCTCTACGGTCTGGAATTCTTCGGGGCGCTCCAGAACGGAGTAGCCGCGGCGCATATTGGCGATGAAGACGACGACTGCGCGGATCAGCATCAGCGCGAAGGCGACGAGAACGGCGTAGAAGACGATGTTGCGCGGCAGATCGATGGTGACCATCTGCTCGTCCGCCACGATGTCGACGTAGCGCCACATCAGATGGCAGCCATAGGCGAAGAAGCCGATGCGGACGATATCGACAAAAGTGGCGAGCACGCGCGCCAGGCCTGCAGGCATATAGTGATAGAACACATCCACCTGGATATGCCGCGACGTGCGCACGCACATGACGGAACCGAGAAAGACGACGCCGATCAGACAATTGATCGCGATTTCCTCGGTCCATGCGTAGCTGTCGTTCAGCACATAACGCGTGAAGAACTGCAGGAACACGCAACCCGCCATCAGCCAGAAGACGATCAGCGTGATCCAGTCTTCAATGGCGTAGTCCGAGACGTTTGCGGTCGGAGCGTGCCCTTCGAACTCGTGACCGATTTCTTCGGCCGTGATTTGCGTATGAATTTCTTGCGACATGATCGGCCCTGTTCCAGTTCGGAATGAAGGAGCGCGGCGCCTGCAGCAACCAAAGTGTTACAGCGTCCTTGCGCGTCTGAAAGACGCGCGGCGCTGTAAGGCGCCGCGCCGCGAGTTTTACTGGATCGCGCGGATTGCTTCCCAATCGGCCTTCTCGTAGCCGAAATCCTCGAACTTGACCTTTTCCATCACGGCCTTTTCGAAATCGGCCTTGTCGACCTCGGCGACGTTCAGGCCTTTTTCCTTGAAGGTCGCAATAAGACCGTTTTCCTTGCCGGCGATCGTCTTGCTGGTGCGCTCGGCGGCCTCCTGCATGACCTCGCCGAAGATCTTCTTGTCCTCGTCGGAAAGGCTCGCCCACCGCGTCTTCGAGATCACGGTGTTGAGGTGATCGACGATGTGGCCGGTGAGGATGATGTTCTTCTGGACTTCGTAGAACTTCTTCGCCTCGATTGTCGTCAGCGGGTTTTCCTGTGCCTCGACCGTGCCGTTCTGCAAAGCGAGATAGACTTCGGCAAAGGCGATCGGCGTCGTGTTGGCACCGCAGGCGCGCGGCATGGCGAGATAGGCCGGAACGTCAGGCACGCGGATCTTCAAGCCTTGCATATCCGCGCATTTGGCAATCGGCTTGTTTGATGTCGTATGGCGCGTGCCGTAATAGCTGACCGCAGCGATGTGGTTGCCCGTCTTGTCTTCATAGCCTTTGGCAAGACGCTTGAAGACATCGCTCTTGGTGTAGGCGATCAGGTGATCGGGACCGCGGAAAATATAGGGGAAGTAAGTCACGCCGATCGGCTTGTAGTCGCGTGCCGCAAAGCTCGATCCCGAGATGATGATGTCGACGGTCCCGAGCTTGAGGCCCTGGTTGATGTCGGCTTCCTTGCCGAGCTGCGATGCAGGATAGACCTCGATCTTGTAGCGCCCGTCGGTGCGCTTGTTAATCTCTTCTGCGGCCCATACGGAATCCGTGTGGAAGGGCTCGGACGTTTCATAGACATGCGCCCATTTCAGCACTGTCTGGGCCTGCGCGATCGCGCTACTCGCCATGATCGCGGCTGCGGTGCAAAGTATCGTTGCCAGTCTGCTTTTCATTGCTCTCTCCTCCCGAGCTTGGGTTAAGTCTTGGTCGTTCCTTTCGACGGCCGCTTGTTGCGTCCGCGCTCCTCTTCCCCCGAAAACTCCTCCCCGAAGCTCTCGGAAAACCTCTTCTGCGACATTGTGAGATGGGCGCGCATGGCCGCCTTGGCGCCGG
The DNA here is from genome assembly GCF_056406015.1 of Rhizobium sp. P1_E1. NCBI lineage: Bacteria > Pseudomonadati > Pseudomonadota > Alphaproteobacteria > Hyphomicrobiales > Rhizobiaceae > Rhizobium > Rhizobium sp. P1_E1. The sequence continues at coordinate 4,029 of NZ_JBFUAY010000233.1, forward strand.
CGGCATCGCCGGCAGCGATCGCGTCGCGAATGGCCCGATGCTCGTCCAAGGCGCTGCGCCATGTCGTGGGCCCCTCGAAGTGGCTGGCGAGCTTCGCGAAATATGGGGTCATGCGCATGTCGAACATCTCGCCCGTCACGCGGATCAATGTCGCATTGCCGACGATGGCGGCAATGCCGGTGTGGAAGGCGCGATCGGCATCGAGCACTGCGATTGCATCGTTGACCACACCACCCATGCGCGTCAGCGTTTCATCGAGCAGAGCAATATCGTCCGGCTTGGCGCGGCCTGCAGCTTCTTCGGCGATGGCGCATTCGATGAGGGCTCGCGCCTGCAGCAGTTCGAAAGGCCCCTCCACCGGCTCGCGCTCGGCCCCGGCGACGGTCGCTGCATGCTGGCGCACCACATAGATGCCCGATCCCATGCGGATGTTGACGAGGCCTTCGACCTCCAGGACGATCAGCGCCTCGCGGACGGTCGGGCGTGAGACCGAGAGTTGCTCCGCAAGATCGCGCTCAGCCGGCAGCCGCTGGCCGACGGCAAGCTCACCGCTAGCGATCATCAAGCGAATCTGATCCGCGACCTGTCTATAAAGACGGCGTGATTCAACAGGCGAAAACATCGTGGCCTCCCCGGCGAGCTCTCCTCAAGCGCGCACACTGGTCAACTGGCCTGACCAATTGAGGTACAGGTATCACCACAGAAGTTGTGCGTCAATCCGCCGCATAAACTTAAAAGGAGAGTTCACATTTCTGGCTGAGCCGGGCAAGAAAAAACCCCGCCGTGGCGGGGTTCATTGCGAAGGGGCCGATCAGTTATTATGTGCCGCGCAAGCCTCATCCATCGGCGTGGCATTGCTCGTGCCACCCTGCGTCTGAAGATTGTTGGAGTTGTTGACCGGATTGGGGCACTTGGTCCTGTCGGTTTTCTTTGTGCCCGTGGTCGTGGAGCCCGTCGTGGTGGTATCGGTCGCCATCGGCTTTTTGGCCTTCATATTGCCGCTTGCACCGCCACCCTGATCGGCCTGGTTTTTATCGATCGTGGCGCCGGCCGGTGCCGGATTGGATTGGGCGAAGGCAGACGTCGCCATGCCGATAGAAAGAAGCGAAGCTGCTACGAGTTTCATACGCATCTGATGTCCTCCTTAGGATCTTTGCGTGATTATTCAGAACCTCGCCGGCGCGTCATTGTTCCGCAGTTGCTGCTTACAAATATGCCATAGCTTCAGGAGCCGCGGGCGCGACCGAGGATCAACGCTGAGATGGGATCAGGAGACCAACGATGGAGCCGCGACACTACTTAGCGTAAAGCGCTCGCGATCGCTCGAGATGCTTGAGAAGTGCCGTTTCCGAGCCATCCACGTCGTTTGCTTCAAGGCGGTCGACGATTTCGTCGTGTTCGGCGAGCGTGAACTTTTCCTTGCCGGTCCAGATCAGCATCTCGGTATGATATTCCTTCAACCAGGCAAGCATCGCTTCGCTGACGGCGACGTAGATCGGGTTGCCTGATATCTGCGCGATGCGGGTGTGGAATTCCATGTCCGCGTCGATGAACTCTTCAGCCCGTCCAAGCGACATTCGCTGGCGTTCGATGATGTTCCTGAGGTCGGCGATATCATTTGCGGAGGCCCGCTGCGCGGCCTCGCGCGCCATGCCCCGCTCGAAGAAGATGCGGGCGCTCTTGAGGTATTCCAACGAATCCGAGGATTGCGACAGCATGATCTTGGCGGTGAGATCGACCTGCCGGAATATCGATTTTGCCGTCAGCCTGAGGACCTTCGCCCGCTCACCGTGCGAAATGTTGACGAGACCCTTGTTGGCAAGGGACTGCATGGCCTCCCTGATCGCCGGCCGGCCGACGCCGAAGCGTTCCATCAGCACGCGCTCGGAGGRCATTTCGTCGCCAGGCTGAAGCTCGCCCGACGTGATCATTCGCTCAAGTCGATCAAACACTTCGTCAGAGAGTTTCCGGCGGACGATTTGTTCGAGGGGCTGTGTCATCACATCTCGCTGGCTCAAAATATTTCCTCCTAACAGTTTTCCGGGTCGAGAACAAAGCTGCCGGCGGAAATTGCGGATCCGAAGATTCTACTTTCCATAAGTTGGGATACTCATTATACCAGATCATGAGTTAACGCCAAGGCAATCTGGCGGCGAGAGGAGCAACCGTCCATTTCATGATGACTACCCTGACCTATCGTATCGAAACGCCCGGCAGCGTCGAGGCGATGGCGGAAAAGATCGCGAGCGACCAGTCGACCGGCACCTTCGTGCCCGTACCCGGTGAAACCGAAGAGCTGAAATCGCGTGTTGCCGCCCGCGTGCTGGCGATCCGCCCGCTCGAAGATGCGCGTCATCCGACCTGGCCCGAGGT
>NZ_JBFUAY010000234.1:0-6288 GCF_056406015.1 Rhizobium sp. P1_E1
GCTATGTGCTCGGTCCGAAGCTCGAAAAAAGCGTTGTCGACACCGTCGGGGGAACGCCGCTCAAGGTCACTCATGCCGGCCGCACGATCTATGATGGTCCGGCACAGCATCCGAAGGGCGACGTTCTCACCTGGCTCGTCGATTACGCCAATGATGGCTTGCGCCCCGAGACATCGCTGAAGACGGGTGCGCTCATCACCACAGGCACGTTGAGCGGCGCGATCGAACTGACCGAACCCGGCGAGATCGACATCGAACTCGGCAATAGCAGGCTCAGCTTCTCGGTATCGAAGGGTTGACTTGACCCCGTGGCGCTTAAGCCTTCTCGCGGAACATCTCGATGATGGCGGAAAAGTCCCTTCCGCCATTGCCCTGCTTCTCGAAGAGCGCGAAAAGCTGCGCTGCTTCCGCGCCGAGCGGCGTGGACGCGCCACTCGCCAGCGCCGCCTCCTGCGAAAGCCTGAGATCCTTTAGCATCAGGGCTGCGGCAAAACCCGGTTTGTAGTCATTATTCGCAGGTGAGGTCGGCACCGGTCCGGGCACCGGGCAATAGGTATTGATCGACCAGCATTGGCCCGACGAGGTCGAGGCAACATCGAACAATGCCTGATGCGAGAGACCAAGTTTCTCGGCGAGCACGAAGGCCTCGCAGACGCCGATCATCGAAATGCCGAGGATCATGTTGTTGCAGATCTTTGCAGCCTGGCCGGCGCCGGCCTCGCCGCAATGGACGATCCTCTTTCCCATCGCCTCGAGGATCGGCTTTGCCTTGGCGAAGGCCTCTTCCGAGCCGCCGGCCATGAAGGTCAGCGTGCCCGCGGTCGCCCCGCCCGTGCCGCCGGAGACGGGGGCGTCGAGCGACAGGCAGCTTGCAGCCTTGGCCATCTCATGCGCCTTGCGGCTGCTGTCGACATCGATGGTCGAACAATCGATGACCAGCGTGCCTTGCGCTGCCGACTGCAGGATATCGGTCCAGGCCGTCAGTACGTGCCTGCCCTGCGGCAGCATGGTGATGATGATCTCCGCGTCCTTGACCGCCTGGCTGGCATGGCTTGCCGGTTTGACGCCGCTCTCCTCGGCCGCCTTCAGCACGGAAGCCGCAAGATCGAAGCCAAAGACTTCATGACCTGTTTTGACCAGATTGGCTGCCATCGGCCCGCCCATATTGCCAAGCCCGATGAATGCGATCCTTGCCATGGTCTTCTCCTATCGATTGTCTTCGAGGATCATTGTTGCCGCCTTTTCGGCGATCATGATCGTCGGCGAATTGGTGTTGCCCGAGGTGATCAACGGCATCACCGAGGCGTCGGCGATCCTCAGCTTGCCGAGCGCCCGGAATCTCAGCCTGGGATCGACGACGCTGTCCCTGTCGGCGCCCATGCGGCAGGTGCCGACGGGATGGAAGATCGTCGTGCCGATATCGCCCGCCACCCGCTCCAGATCGGCCTCCGTCTGATAGGCGGGTCCCGGCTTGAATTCCTCCGGCTTGAAACGGGCAAAGGAAGGCTGCGCGACGATCTTGCGCGTCAATCGTATTGAACGGACAGCTATGTCACGATCGCGCTGCGTCGAGAGGTATTTCGGGCTGATCGTCGGCTGGGCGGCAAAATCCGGGCTCGAGAGGTGCACCGAACCCCGGCTTTCCGGCCTKAGATTGCAGACGCTCGCCGTGATCGCCGGAAAAGGATGGACGGGATCGCCGAACTTCTCCAGCGATACCGGCTGCACGTGATATTGCAGATCAGGCGTTTCCCGGTCCGGGCCTGAGCGGGTGAAGATGCCGAGCTGGCTCGGCGCCATTGCCATCGGCCCGGAGCGGCGGACGAGATATTCGAGCCCGATCGCCGCCTTGCCGATCAGCTTCGTCGCCTTCTCGTTCAGCGTCGGAACGCCTGTGACCTTATAGGCCAGACGCAGCTGCAGATGGTCCTGCAGATTCTCGCCGACACCCTTCACCTCGGTGACGACATCGACACCCGCCCGCTGGAGAACCTCGCCCCTGCCGATGCCTGACAGTTCCAGGATATGCGGCGAGCCGATCGAACCGGCCGAAAGGACGGTTTCTTTCGCAGCATAGGCGCGTTTCGCCACGCCACCATGCTGGAATTCGACGCCGGCAACGGCGCCCTCCTCCACCAGCAGCCGCCGGACCTGCGCTTTGGTCAGGACGGTCAAGTTGGAGCGCTTCATCGCCGGGCGCAGGAAGGCCTTCGAGGTGTTCCAGCGAATGCCGGAACGCTGGTTGACGTCGAAATAGCCGGAACCTTCGTTGCTGCCGCGGTTGAAATCCGCGGTCTCAGGGATGCCTGCTTCCCTGGCCGCCTGCTGAAAGGCATCGAGCACGGCCCAGCGCACACGCGCCTTCTCGATGCGCCATTCGCCGCCGGTACCATGCATCTCGTCTTCGCCGCGATAAAAATCCTCGGACTTGCGGAAGAAGGGCAGAACATCGTCCCAGCCCCAGCCGGTGCAGCCCATCTGCCGCCAGAGGTCGTAATCGCGCGCCTGGCCGCGCATGTAGATCATGCCGTTGATCGATGAACAGCCGCCGAGAACCTTGCCGCGCGGATAGCTCAACGCCCGGCCGTTCAGCCCCGCCTCCGGCGCCGTGGTGAAGCACCAGTCGGTGCGCGGATTGTTGATGCAATAGAGATAACCGACCGGAATATGGATCCAGTGGTAGTTGTCGCTGCCGCCAGCCTCGAGCAGCAGTACCCTGCTCCTGCCATCGGCGGACAGCCGGTTGGCGAGCACGCAGCCGGCGCTGCCTGCCCCGATGATGATGTAGTCGTAACGATCCATGCCCCGCACGAGACTCCAGATGCTTGCCGCTTCCCTCTCCCCGCAGCACGGGGAGAGGAAGAGTCGCAGCGCCGCCGCCCGTTCAGCGGCGATAGACGAAGCCCAGTTTCCGCCCCAGCCGCGAGGCGTAGAATTCGCCGATGATGCCCCGGCGGAAGATCAGCACGCAGACCATGAAGACGATGCCGGTGATGATCGTCACCGGGAATTCCGAGGTGGCGAGGTAGTTTTCCAGCGCCACCACCAGCCCGGCGCCGAAGAGCGGGCCGATCAGCGTGCCGATGCCGCCGAGTAGCGTCATCAAGATCACTTCGCCCGACATCTGCCAGGCGACGTCGGTCAGCGTCGCAAACTGGAAGACGATCGATTTCACAGCACCCGCGAGCCCCGCAAGCGCGGCCGACATGACGAAGGCGCCGAGCTTGTAGCGGGCTACGGAATAACCGAGCGAGATTGCCCGCTGCTCATTTTCGCGGATCGATTTCAGGATCATGCCGAAGGGCGAATTGATGAAGCGCCAGATGATCAGCACGCCGATGATGAAAACAGCCAGCACGAAATAATACATGTTGGTCGAGCTGTTCAGATCGATAAAGCCGAAGAGATGGCCGCGCGGCACCGACTGGATGCCGTCCTCGCCTTCGGTGAACTCCGCCTGCAGGCAGAAGAAGAAGAACATCTGCGACAGCGCCAGCGTGATCATTGCGAAATAGATGCCCTGACGGCGGATCGCGAAGAATCCCATGACGAGGCCGAGAAACGCCGCGCCCACCACCCCAATCAGGATGCCGAGTTCCGGTGGCAGGCCCCATGCCTTCACCGTGTAGGCGGTGAAATAGGCCGCTCCACCGAAGAAGGTGGCATGGCCGAAGGAAAGCAAGCCGGTATAGCCGAGCAGCAGGTTGAAGGCGCAGGCAAAGAGCGCGAAGCAGAGCAGCTTCATCAGGAAGATTGGATAGAAGAAAAACGGCGCCAGCAGCAGGAGCAGCAGCCCCGCCAGCAGAAAACCCGCCTGCACCGAAAGGGCGGTTCGGCTTTTTTCCGTTTGGATGGTTTCGGTGATGTCAGCCATGTCACGCATCCCGTCCGAAGAGGCCCGCGGGCCTGATAAGAAGCACGATCGCCATGATGACGAAGATCACGATGTTGGAAGCCTCGGGATAGAAGACCTTGGTCAGGCCCTCGGCGATGCCGAGCACATAACCAGTGATGATCGCGCCCATGATCGATCCCATGCCGCCGACGACGACCACGGCGAAGACGACGATGATCATGTTCGAGCCCATCAGCGGCGAGACCTGGTAGATCGGCGCCGCCAGCACGCCGGCAAAGGCGGCGAGACCCGCCCCGAGCGCGTAGGTGAGCGTCAAGAGCACCGGCACGTTGACGCCGAAGACCTGCACCAGCACGGCGTTTTCCGTGGCGGCGCGCAGATAAGCGCCGAGCTTGGTCTTCTCGATCAGCAGCCATGTGCCGAGGCAGACGACGAGCGAGACGACGACCACCCAGCCGCGATAGATCGGCAGGAACATGAAGCCGAGGTTGGCGCCGCCGGCAAGCGCAGCCGGCGTCGCATAGGGCTGGCCGGAAGAGCCGTAGAGATAGCGGAAGGTGCCCTCGACCGCGAGCGCCAGGCCGAAGGTGAAGAGCAGGCCGTAGAGCGGATCGAGATCGTAGAGCCGGCGCAGGAACAGCCGCTCGATGATAGCGCCGGCAAGGCCGACGATCACGGGCGCCAGGATCAGCGACGGCCAGTAGCCGATGCCGGCATAGGTCAGCAGCAGGTAGGCGACGAAGGCGCCGAGCATATATTGCGCGCCATGGGCGAAGTTGATCACCCGGAGCAGGCCGAAGATGATGGCGAGGCCGAGGCTGAGCAGCGCATAGAACGAACCGTTGATCAGGCCGATCAGCAGCTGGCCGAACAGCGCCTGCAGGGGAATGCCGAAGATCATTGTCATCTGGTCACACTCCCAGAACTTTGTGCAGCGTATCCATGCGCTGCGGCAGTTCACCGACCGGGAATTCCGACACCATCTGCCCATGATCCATCAGATAGAAGCGATCGGCAATACGGCTGGCGAAACGGAAATTCTGCTCGACGAGCAGGATCGTCATGCCGCGCTCCTTCAGCGTCTTCAGCACCTCCCCGATGCGCTGGACGATCACGGGGGCAAGCCCTTCCGTCGGTTCGTCGAGAATGAGCAGCCTGACGCCGGTGCGTAGGATTCGGGCGATCGCCAGCATCTGCTGCTCGCCGCCGGAAAGCTTGGTGCCCGGGCTGCCGCGACGCTCGTAGAGATTGGGGAAGAGCTCGTAGATCTCGTCGAGAGTCATCCCACCTGCTGCCACGACAGGCGGCAGCAGCAGGTTTTCCGAAACGGTGAGCGTCGAGAAGATGCCGCGCTCCTCCGGCACGAAACCGATGCCGCGATGCGCTGTCTTGTGCAGCGGCACCTGCATCATGTCGCTGCCRGCAAAGCTGATCTTGCCCTTCCGGGACCGCACGATGCCGGTGATGGTGCGTAGCGTCGTCGTCTTGCCGACGCCATTGCGGCCGAGAATGGTGATCGTCTCGCCTTCATCGACGCGCATATCGACGCCGTGCAGGACATGGCTTTCGCCGTACCAGGCATTGAGCCCCTGGACCTCGAGGAGAGCGGCCATCAATGCTCCTCCGTACCCATATAGGCCACGCGTACGCGCTCGTCCTGGCTGACGGTGGCATAATCGCCCTCGGCGAGGATCTCGCCACGCTGCAGCACCGTGACATGCTGGCAGATATTGGCGACGACGGAGAGATTGTGCTCGACCATCAGCACCGCCCGCTCGCGGGCGACCTCGCGGATGATGGATGAGACGACGCCGACATCCTCCTGCCCCATGCCGGCCATCGGCTCGTCGAGCAGCAGCACCTTGGGATCAAGCGCCAGCGTGGTGGCGATCTCCAGCACCCGCTTGCGGCCATACGAAAGATCGGCGGCGATATGATCGCGCTCCTTGGAAAGCCCGACGCTGGCGAGCAGTTGCTCGGCGCGCTCGTTCAGCCGGTCGAGCGCCGAAATCGGCCGCCAGAACTGCGTGGAAAGATTGTTCGGCCGCTGCAGCGCCACACGCACATTGTCGAGAACGCTCAGGTGCGGGAAGACCGCGGAGATTTGGAAAGAGCGTACCAGTCCCATGCGCGCCACCTTGTCGGGTGGCGTCTTCGTGATGTCAACGCCCATCAGGGTGATCGTGCCTGATGTCGGCTGCAGGAACTTGGTCAGCAGGTTGAAGACCGTCGTCTTGCCGGCGCCGTTCGGGCCTATCAGCGCATGCACGCTTGCGTCATGCACGTCGAGATCGACGTTCTTGACGGCGGTGAAGCCGCCGAAATCGCGACGCAGTCCGCGGGCGGACAATACCACCCGCGGCTTTTCCTGAGTTTCAATTGCGGAAACCGCCATCGTGCTTACTTCACCAGATCGCAGCCGCTCTTGGCGG
>NZ_JBFUAY010000235.1:0-6261 GCF_056406015.1 Rhizobium sp. P1_E1
GCATTCGGAGTGGGGTGACTATACCCGTCGAAGGAAGTTTCGGGTCGACGATGATGCTGACGTTTGCATCCTCAGCTCAGACGGCTGACGTTAAAAAGCTGCAGGATGCGCAAAAAGCGATCCAGGCGGTACTGGCGATCCATTACCGCCTGAAAATCATAGCTGCGAAGACGATTGTCGCTCCGAAACGGTTGCTTTCACCAAGAGAAGCAATGTGCCTCATGTGGGCGGCAAAGGGCAAAAGCGCTCCGGAAACCGCAATGCTGACGGGGATCAACCCGAGGACAGTGCAGCACTACCTTGATAAGGCGCGCGAAAAGCTCGACGCAGCGACCGTTCCGCAACTTGTCGCGATCGCCAAAGACCACGGTCTGGTATGAGCGTCATTCTTCGCCATCTGGGGCAACTTCAGGGATGTAACCAAGCGCATCGATGATTTCCGACAGCACCTCCTGCTGGGCCTCAGATTTGTTCTGACGCGCGACGTACTCATCCTGCAGACTTTTTAGTACGGCACCGGAAACGGACGGATCGCCGCTCGCGCGAGTCCATTCCTCGTAGACAGCTTCGTCGGCGGCAATCAGGCGGCGGTGTTCGAGAATTGCCGAGACAGCCAACGCCTCCAGCTCCGGCTGTTGCATCGAGCTGAAGCGCGATTCTCTTTCGTTTTCTTGACCATTTGCATCGGATGAGCTCGCTTTGTTCACCCGCTTCTCCCAAACTTTCATTTTCTCACCAAGTGGCCCGAAGGTTCGCCTACATCAAATCCGGCACGGTTACGTCCGAAATCTCTGGGTTGCAGGCAAAGCGCTGATGCTTAGATCGACCCTAACCCATTACCCGCCCCGCATTGGCGGGCATTTATAGGAAAGGCTTTTACATACTTTAGTTGATAAACTCAAAGTGTGTAAACGGCGATCTTTCGGCGCATGGACATGCGCAAACTGGTCGGCTCGAATTTTGCCCGCCTGCGTCGGGAGAAAGGCCTGACACAGGAAGAGGTCGAGGCGCGTTCCGGATTCAGTCAGCAATATCTTAGTAGCCTGGAGCGAGGTCGTCGCAACCCAACTGTAATTACGCTTTATGAACTGGCTCAAGCCTTAGATGTCAGCCACGTCGAATTAGTTCGACCAATTGGTGAGACCCAAGTTGGTGCGAAAGCAGGTGCATAACCTTGTTGTAGCAACACCTCCGGCCTGGGACAGCGAGAATCGTCTTCGCAAGCCGGCGGGATTGAGACTGTTCGCTCCTCGTATATACTCTCTCTAAAAGGAATGATTATTAGCAACGCTCTTCGTGAATGTATGGCTGCCGAAGCCGAAGCCGTCAGCGAGATCGCTGTGAAGGCTGTACACAAAATGCCATCGACAAGCGCATCCTCTCAACCCGACTGTCGCGCAGTTCCGCCCGAGCGCTGGCAGACGAAGATCTGCTTCGTTGAAACTCTCGTACGGTGTCGGTTCGATCCTGTCGGCAGAGCGTCGCAAGCGTTTGTTCGTATCATTGACCAGGACCCCCATGCAGAAGAAACTGTTAGAGCGGACGACTATCTGATCATCGACGTCGCGAGAGCGAGGGAGCACTTGGCCGCGCGCGGCGAAGTGCTCTGGACCGGACTAGATCATCCACTGCGTGAAAGGTTAGTTGGCGGCGAGCCGGTTTTCAAAGGCAAAGGTATGCGCGTCCCAGTCCGAACAATCGCTGGATGAAATTCCAAGAGCGAGGGCGTTCTCCACCTCAGGGATTGTGATACAAATCCTAGGATAATAGATCCAACTTTCCGAGCTTTTATATCAATGCCCGGTCCCTTCACGCAACGCCAGATCGCCCGGACCGTGCTAACTGAGCGCGGAATAGCACGTTTGGTGGAACTGCGGAACGCAGGTGTGACGGCTGCCACCATGAGCCGAATGGAACGAGATGGTGAAGTGCTGCGGCTTGCCCGCGGTCTTTATCAACTTCCTGATGCGCAGCTCGACGTCAACCACAGCCTGGCGGAGGTTGCCAAACACGCACCCAAAGGCGTTGTCTGCCTCGTTTCGGCATTGGCGTTCCACGGCTTGACAGATCAGCTCCCCGGACAAATCTGGCTTGCCATAGGCCGTAAGGACTGGGCTCCGAAACTGGACGGCCCCGCTATGCGCATCGTGCGTTTCGCAGACAGCCTTCTCAACGAAAACGTCGAAACCCATGTCATTGAAGGCGTTCCTGTGAGGGTCTTTGGAATTGCCAAGACAATTGCCGATTGCTTTCGCTATCGAAACAAGATCGGCCTTTCGGTAGCGATAGAAGGGCTGCAGGAGGCGTTGCGGCAACGAAGGGCTACTCCTGGCGAAATCGCCAACCAGGCCGAACGCGGTGGCGCCGGATCGGTGATCCGGCCGTATCTCGAGGCGCTGACCGCCAATGGCTAAAGAAATCAGAAACGTCAGCGCCTCGGTGCGCGCGCCTGTTGCAACTCGCCAAGGCAAGCGGGCAAAGCTTCGATCTGGTTCTGACGCGTTTCGCTCTTGAACGGTTATTGTTCCGGCTCAGTCAGTCGCCCCACGCCAATCGCTTCGTTCTAAAAGGGGCGATGTTGATGATGAGTTGGTTCGACGACCCGCACCGAGGCACGCGCGACCTCGATCTTTTGGGTTTCGGTGATCCGAGTCCGGACCCGATGCTTGAGACATTTCGGGAAATTCTGGCGCAAGAGGCCGACGATGGCGTCACGTTCGATCCCGATACGCTGCATGTGGATCGCATTCGCGAGGCACTGGACTATGGTGGGCTCAGGCTGCGGGTGATCGCTACAATCAGTGGAGCCCGGATCAACCTGACGATCGACATCGGGTTTGGCGATGCGCTTGAGCCTGGAGTGGAGATCCTGGATTATCCTTCCATGCTCGATTTTCCGATGCCGCGGTTCCGGGCCTATGCGCGGGAAACGGTCATTGCCGAGAAGTTCCAGGCAATGGTAATGTTGGGGCGAGTAAACAGCCGCATGAAGGATTTCTACGACATCTGGATCCTCAGCAGGTCTTTCGACTTCAGCAATGATCGGCTGGCGCGCGCAATAGCCGCTACCTTTGAGCGCCGCGAGACACCGATCCCCACCGACAGACCCGACGCCCTAACGGACGCCTTTGCCAACGACCAGCAAAAACAGCGGCATGGCGCGCTTTCGTTGAAGGTGTTGCACACAATCCTGGCGATCTGACAGACGTCATCGCGGAGATTGCCACATTCCTGATGCCGCACGCGGTTGCGGCTGCTAGGCTGGACAAATGAGTGCTTGGTCGCAATCTGTCTCACATTAATTTCATGCTTTGGAGCCGCGCTAAATTCTGGCTTGGCCGGAAGATGCTCCGCGAATGCAAGATAAACTCAACGCTATTGCTGACCACTGATGCGGGAAAGATCGATCCGCATCCCGGCGCGTCCAACATCCTGTACCGTCTCTGGCTGTACGTCTTTCGGCGTCGCTTCCTCGACATCCATTGACCCGGCCGGACGGGTCTCATCGCTTTTCTGCGGCGCTTTGATGGGTATGCCTGGATCCTCCGCCTGAAACACGCTTACGCCCTCGAACTCACCAGTCTTCCATGCGTAAATCGCATCATCGAAAATCTGCGGGAACACGTCTTTGCTCGTGGGGTTGCCATACCATTTCGCAACGATCCTAAGGACCTTGCCGAACATCGCCGTGCCTTTGCGAAGGTTCTGGCAGGAGTCGACCAAACCTGGCTTTAAATCGGTCGCTTCCTTGGCTCCAATCCCAGCGGGAAACTGCGTCAGGCCGACGCGAACGACGGCCTGACCAGCAAATTGCCGGACGATCGCCATTGCCTCGTCCGCCGTTCTGGCTTTCGGAACGAGGATCAATCGGCCGCCCGATTTGACCGTAACGGCGAGGGGATCATCCGTGCCCGCTGCCATCACGAACTGCTCGATGAGCGCGGGCTTGAGGGAAGGGTCTGCGCATTCTTTTATCAGGGCGGCGTCGAGCATAGTGTCTCCTGCGCTGTCAGGTGTTGAAGGCAATAACGAGCGGTTTTGCGAAGAGCTTTGCCCATGCCGTGGTAGCGGCGCGCTGAATGGCGACGATCGACGTCCCTTCGGTCCACCATCCGTTTCCGACGGCAACGACGAGATCGGGATCGTGGAGCATAGACTGGAGGATCGGCCAAACGATCAGTTGCTCGTAGCAGATCAGCGGTGCTGCCCGGCTGGCACCGATCGCGACGACCGGGTTCGCAAAAAAATCTGCCCTGGCGCCGCCACTCTCCCCGAGCAAGGATCGCCACGGCTGCCACATCGAGCCGGGAACCGGCATGCGTTCGCGATAGAGGATGATTCCGCCCTTCCTGTCGACCGCGACGAGGACATTGTCGTAGCCGGTGCCATCGAGCACCGTGGCGCCGGCGATGACCGTCGCATCGGTATCGCCGGACGCGCTCGTCCAAAGCTGCGCCACGGTCGGTGTCCAGAAACCGAGCGCAGCTTCCGGCAGCACCACAAAGCGTGCGCCATCGCTGGCCGCGTTCCGGACCGTTGCGATCATGTCACGGTGGCGGTGAAGACCGGCCTCACGGCCGAGCGAAGCGCCCAATTCCAGATCGACGCCGCGCCAGCCTTCCGGTAGTTTCGGATCGGTCCAGATCGCGGCGGACCACAGCCAAAGGCCCGCAAAGGCGATGGCGACAGCTGGCCAAATGCGGGTTACGAGGCCCGCAAGGCCGGCTGTCATGAAGCCAAATCCCCACCATCCCCATCCTGGGAACAGAACACCCGCCGCCGTGACAGGATGCGCCCAACCCGTGATACCGAACGGCGGGACGGACATGATGATGGCCGCTAGGAGATAGCGAAGCGGACGAGCTCCGCTATTCTTCGTCCAGAGGGCCGAATGCACAGCAACGAAACTCATAGACGCACCCAGCCAGAGCAAGAGGCCCGGCCAGATATCCGACGAGTAAAAGGCGGCCACGCCTTGCGGCAAACCACGTGATGCGGCCAGGAAATATCCGGCGGAGACAAGTGCCGCCACTGATCTCGTTCGCGCGATCGACCAAAGAACCGGAAACCCAAGCGCGATAGGAAGGAGCAACATATGGCCGCCCCAGCCCACCACGCCGATCGCGATAGAAGTGAATATCAGCGCCGTCGCCCGAAGATATTCACGGCGCATAGGTGAGGACCTMCTGCGCCAGCCCGAGAATACCGGAGGCGGGCACCGGACCAAAATATCGGGAGTCATAGGAGCCGGGGAATGCGGAAAGCAAGAAGACATATCCTGGCGGTACGATGCCGCTGGGAAAGGGCGTCAACGGCCGGCCTTTTCCATCGCGTTGGGCAAGACTGGAAGAGGAAACTTCCCGGCCGTCCACGTTTACGCTGGCGCCGATTTCGACATGTTGTCCTGCGACAGCGATCACTGTCTTGATCAACGGCGCGACGCCGCCCGGACAGGAGCCAGAACGGAGATAGCCACGCGCTCGTGCCTTCACCATTTCCGCCGTTTCCGGTGGGCAGATGAACACCAGGTCATCAATAGCCAGCGGACGATAGAGAGGAACGATGCGCCACAGGCCGAGCGGTTCGCTTGGCGTCAGATTGATGCGGTAGCCGCCGGCGACGGCAGTCACCACCAGCAGGATGGCGGCGACCGCCGCCATCGACAGAACCACAATGCCTCGTCGTTGCTGCGTGGTCATCGACCGGCGGGTTGCAGCCTCGGTCATTTCAGCGAGAGTCCTTGGCTCCTAGTTTRCCGCAGCGTCTCGGCCTGCTTCAGCGCTTCGGTCGTTCGTTCATGAGCAGCCATTTGCTGAACCGCCCGCATGGCGTCCCAGGCGTTCCGGACCTCGGCCTTCTGGCCGGCCGTCATGCCTGCCGTGACGGTCTCGAAGGTCTTGCCATCAGTGTCTTTCGCCGCCAGTGGCAGGAAGGTCCGTTCCCCGAAACGTTCGGAAACCGCCTTGGCGAAACCTTCGAGTTCTGCTTTCACCATTTTGTCCGCGAGCGCGTATTCGAGACCAGCCGGGAGATCGTTGCGATCGATCGCATCGCGCACGCGTTCGAGCGTTTGCTTAGCGGCTGGAGAGAGCGCCGGGATGTCGACCGAAACCTTGAGCCGGACCGCGCGCTCCTCCGTCTCATGTTTGAATTCGGCCTCGGCCCGCTCACGAAGGTAGCGTTCAAGATTTCGGGCGAGCGCCGGTACATTGGCGASCGCTTTTTCCCGGTCCTGCTTGTCGCCACGGCTCGCGAGAAGAC
>NZ_JBFUAY010000236.1:0-6246 GCF_056406015.1 Rhizobium sp. P1_E1
GGCGCGGGCCGTGCGGATATAATCGTCGCCGAGCACATCGAGCATCGAGGCGCGAGTGAACCGCAGGATCAGCGCCGAGGAGACGATGCCGAGCGCAAAGGCGGGCAGCGTCAGGTGATACATCCGCTCGAAGAAGGTCGAACCGGGACCGCCATAACCTGAAACCGGGAAGAGATTGAGCCTGACGGCGAAGAACTGCATCAGGATCAGGCCGAGCCAGAAGCTCGGAATGCTAGCGGCAAACATCGCGAGCGTCGTTGCCGCCTGGTCGACGAAGGAGCCGCGCCGATAGGCGGCATAGATGCCGATCGGCAAGGCGATGATGCTGGCAATCGCAAGCGAGAACAGTGTCAGGAAGAAGGTCGGCTCGGCGCGGTCGAGCAAGGCCGAGGTGACAGGCATGTTGAGGAAGATCGACTGGCCGAGATCGCCCTTCAGCAGCTGAGCGATATAATAGACATATTGCAGGCCGAGAGACTGATCGAGGCCGAGCCGGGATCTGAGGTCGGCAATATCCTGCGGCGTCGCATCCGGCCCGAGCATGACGGCGGCCGGATCTCCCGGCGTCACGCGCACGATGACGAAGACGATCGTGACGACGAGAAACATCACGACGATCATGCCGAACAGGCGCTGGAGGATGTAGCGTATCATGAATGCCTGGCAAACCTTTGCAGATGCTGCAAAAAAGAAGACCGGTACCGGCCAGGGAAGGCCGGTACCGGTGGCGATGTTTACTTCTTGATCGACGCATTCCAGAAATACGGCCACGGAGCCGGCTCGACGCCTTCGAGCTTGGTCGACTCGGCCGAAACGGCGTTGAAGTCGCCGATCTTCATGAAGGGTGCGTCGGCATAGACGGCCTTCTGGACATCGGCCCAGAGCGCCACACGCTTCTTCGGATCGACTTCCGAAGTGAAGGCATCGACGGCGGCCTTGCGGGCCGGCGTATCCCACCAGCCCGGCGAGCTGGTCGAAAGCGAGCCGATGAGGGCCGGCTCCGGCAGGAAGGGGCTATGGGTGATGTAGATATCCCAGAGCTTCGGATCGGTGCGGCGCTGCGTCAGCGTCGCCCAGTCCACAACCTGCATATCGACGGTGAAGCCGGCAAGCTTCAGATATTCGGCGGCGACCTGCGCCATCTTGTAGTGGAACTCGTATTGGCGGCTGGTCAGAATCCGGATCGGTTCGCCGTTGTAACCGGCCTTCTTGGCGGCAGCGGCCGCCCCTTCCGGATCGGCGACGTTATAGGCGCCCTCGACGCCAGCATCCGTCGACCAGGCAAAGGTCTTCGGATAGATGGCGCCGTCGAGCGCGTAGAAATCCTTGCTGCCGAAAGCCGCGGCCAGCATGTCTTCCATGCTGAGCGCCTGGCGGATCGCCTTGCGGACTTCGACATTCTTGTTGATGCCATCGGCCGTGTTGAAGACGAAGACCGGATAACCGAAGGGCTTGAGGATGATCGGCTGCGAGGCGGTGGAGGCCTTCAGCTTGTCGTAGGATTCCACCGGGATCGAGTCGACATAATCATACTGGCCGGAAATAGCGGCCTCAACGCGGGTGTTCGGATCGGGCACCGGCACGAAGCGGATCTCATCGAGATATTGATGGCGGGCGCCGCCATAACCGTTGCTGTCGCCTTCGCGGGACTTATAGCCGTCGAAGCGGACGAGCTGGATATACTGGTCGGCCTTGCGCTCCTTCAGCATATAGGGACCGGTGCCGATGAAGTCCTTCATCGGCTCGTCCTGCTTTTCGGACGGGATGATGATCGCCGCCGAATTGTTGAAGGCGAGCAACGAGGTCAGCGGCGCATAGGGCTGCTTCAGCGTGATCGTGACGGTCGCCGGATCGACGGCGGTGATCTTGTCGATGAAGCCGGCCACCTGCTTGCCGCGCGAGGCGATCTTCATCCAGCGGCCGAGCGAGGCGACGACATCTTCCGAGGTCATGTCGGTATTGTCGTGGAACTTGATGCCGGTCCTGAGCTTGATCGTATAGGTTTTGCCGTCGGCGCTGATCTCAGGCAGGCTTTCGGCCAGAAGCGGCGTGACGTTCCAGCTCTTGTCAAAGGTGTAGAGCGTTTCGAAAATGTGCTGCGTGACGATGCCGACGAGATCGGCCGTCGACGACATCGGATCGAGCGTCGGCGGCTCACCGATCGTGGCAACGTTGATGACGCCGCCCTTTTCCTGGGCAAGGAGCGTCGAAGGCAGGGCGACGAGCGCAGTGCCGAGAAGGAATGCGACCAATGTTTTCATGTGAGGGCTCCCGATTTAGTTCCACAATTATGTAATTCATCTTTTTGTAACAGAATAGGAGATGGATCGATCCTGTCAAGCACGGGCGACAGATTATGCTCGCGGCGGATGCTGGGACACCGGAAAACACACAATCTTCGGCTGCGCCCGCCTGCACCAAGACCGCGCTTTATGCCAAGGTGGGTCCATCGCCCTGCGGTGAGGCTTTAACGGAACGGGAGAACAGGATGAGCATCGATTTCAACGACGGCAAGTGGCTGAACGAGCCGCCACACTGGCTGGCGAACGAAGCCGGCCTCAGCCTGACGACCGATGAAAAGACCGATTTCTGGCGGGAGACCCATTACGGCTTCACCCGAGACAGCGGCCATTTCCTCGCCTTTGCCACGGCCGATAGCTTCACCGCCCAAATCCGCGTCCAGGGCGAATTCCGCACCCTCTACGACCAGGCCGGYCTGATGGTGCGCATCGACGAGAAACGCTGGGTGAAAACAGGCGTCGAATTCACCGACGGCGAAGCCTTCCTCAGCACCGTCGTCACCGATGGCAAGTCCGACTGGTCTGTGGCGCAGCCTTTCAAGGAATTGGAGGATTTCCGCATCCGCGTGACCGTCGCCAACGGGGCGATGCGTATCCAGGCCTCACGCGACGGCAGCCGCTGGCCGCTGCTGCGGTTAGCGCCCTTCCCCGCCGCCGCGCACTACGAGGTTGGGCCGGCCGCCTGCACGCCGGAGCGCAGCGGACTGAGCGTGCGCTTTTCAGAGTTTTCGATTGGGGCGGCGATTACCAGGGATCTGCATGATTTGAGCTAGAGAGCGTCCTTTCGCACCTCTACCGCAAGAACAAGATCAAATGACTGCGAGTGCAGCGCAGCACACTTGACAAAGATAAGCTGCCTGTATTTTACTCAAGCCTGCGGATTAGGCAAAGGCCTGCCGCATTGACATGACTCCGATAGTCTCTGGGCAGTTTCGCCCCATGACGCCTCATCGCTCGATGGGACCAGCGTCGTGGGGTTTTTGATGTGGTCACTTCATGAATGACGCGCTGAAAATCGGCATCCTCTTTTCGACCACCGGACCCTACGGCTCGATGGGCCGCGACGCGCGCGACGGCGCCGATTTCGCGATGGCCGAATATGCCGGCGTCGAAGGACTGGCGATCGAACCGGTCTTCTTCGACCCGCATGCCGATCTTGCCGCCTATCTCGACGGCGCGCGCCATCTTCTGCGCGCCGGCTGTCGCCATATCGTCGGCACGATCACCTCGGCGGCGCGCAAGGAGGTCATCCCGCTCGTCGAGAAGMATGACGGCCTGCTCTGGTATATGTGCCCCTATGAAGGTTTCGAGGCCAACGAGAACGTCATCTATGTCGGCGGCTGCCCCAACCAGCATCTGCTGCCGCTGTTCGAGCACCTGATCCCGCGTTACGGCGCAAGGCCTTATCTCGTCGGCGCCAACTATGTCTGGGGCTGGGAGATGAACCGGCTCGCCCGCGAACTCATTACCAATGCCGGCGGCGAGGTGCTTGGCGAACGCTATCTTCCGCTCGAGGAAACCGCCGTCGAACGCATCGTCGCCGAGATCGCGCAGCGCCGCCCGAGCTTCATCCTCAACAATCTGATCGGCCCGTCGAGCTACGCCTTCCTGGAGGCGATCAAGGCCCTTGGTAATCGCGACCCGGCCTTCCGCGCGGAAAACTGCCCGGTCGTGAGCTGCGACCTGATGGAATGCGAGCTCGACGATATCGCCGCCGGCGCTGCCACCGGCCAGCTTTGCGCCGCTTCCTATTTCGACAGTATCGCGACCCCCGAAAACGCCGCCTTCAAGGCCCGTGTCACTGAGCGTCACAGCGCGGAGCGGCGTGTCTCCAGCGTCTTTGCCAGCGCCTATACGGCCGTCCGGCTCTGCGTCGACGCGATCGTCGCTGCCGGCGGTGACGAGCCCGACGCCGTCCGGCGCGAGCTCTACAATCGATCCTGGCCGACCCTGTTCGGCGCGCTTTCGATCGACCGCGAGACCAATCATGCCGCCCTGCCCTTCCATCTCGGCAGGATCAACGCCGACAACGGTTTCGATGTCGTCGCCTCGCGGCCGCCGCTCGCCGCCGACCCCTATCTGACCGGCCGCAACCGACAGGCCCTGCCGCGGCTGAGGGTGGTGTCATGAGAGAGACACCCAATTTTACCGGCTGGCAGGCGACGGTCCTGCATCGCGAGGACAGCAACACCGAAAAGCTGATCCGCCAGCTTCGCCTGCTCGGCATCCATGCAACGCTGCAATGGGCGCCGCTTTCGGCCGCGGCACTGCCCGATCTCGTCATCGTCGATGCCGACCAGGGCTGGGACGATCTGCTGCCCTGGAATGGTGAAACGCCTGYCTGCCCCGTCGTCGCCTTGCTTGGTTCGGAAGCGCCCGGCCGTATCGCCTGGGCGCTCGCACAGGGTGCCGGCGCGATCATCGCCAAGCCGATCGCCACATCGGCCGTCTATCCGGCGCTTGTCATGGCCGTCTCCATTCATCAGGAGCGCAAGACAACTGCGGAAAAGCTGCAATATCTCGAAGAGCGCGTCCGGCTGCGGCCGCTCGTGCACGCGGCCATCGGAAAGCTTCAGGCCGCACGCGGCATCGACGAGGAGAGCGCTTACGCGATCCTGCGCAACTGTGCCATGCGCCGCCGCCTGCCGATGGAGCAGATAGCAGCCTTCATCCTGGCGGGTGCCGAACCTCTGCCGGAGGCCGGCTAATGCATGTCTTGAAACAGATGGTCCGCCAGCCGACGGCCCTTTTCGGCCTGATCGTCGTTACACTCGTCATCGGGCTCGCCATTGCAGCGCCGTGGATCGCACCGTTCAGCCCGGATGAGCAGATGTTTGACGGCCTCTCGCTCGAAGGTGCGCCGCTGCCGCCGGGCGGTGCCTATCTGCTCGGCACCGACACGCTCGGCCGCGACCTCTTCTCCCGCCTGCTCTTCGGCGCCCGCACCTCGCTGATCATCGGCCTTGTCGCCAATGGCATCGCGGTGGCGATCGGCCTCTTCGTCGGCATCGTTGCCGGTTATCTCCGCGGGCTGCCGGGCAACATCCTGATGCGTTTCACCGATCTGATGATGGCCTTTCCAGCGCTGCTGCTCGCCATCGTGCTGGCAGCCCTTTTGAAGCCGAGCCTCTGGATCGTCGCCATGGTGATCGCGCTCGTCAACTGGGTGCAGGTCGCCCGCATCGTCTACACCGAGACTCGCGGCCTGGTGGAGCGCGATTTCATCATGGCCGAGCGCTCGCTCGGCGCCGGCCATATGCGTGTGCTCTTCATGCATATCCTGCCGCATCTCGTGCCGACGGCAATCGTCTGGGGAACGCTCGGCATCGCCACCACCGTGCTGCTCGAAGCCACACTCTCCTTCCTCGGCGTCGGCGTCCAGCCGCCACAGCCCTCCTGGGGCAACATCATCTTCGAGAGCCAAAGCTATTTCCAGGCCGCCCCCTGGCTGGTCTTCATTCCCGGCGCGATCATCCTTCTGACGGCGCTTTCCTTCAATCTGGTGGGCGACGCGCTGCGTGACATTCTCGACCCGACCCAGCGCGGGAGGGGCTGATGGCGTCACTCATGCTGCGCAGGCTGGCGCAGGCGGCTCTCATCCTGCTCGGGGTCGCGGCAATCACCTTCGTGCTGCTCTACGCCCTTCCGGCCGATCCGGCCCGCATGATCGCCGGCCGCAGCGCCACGGCCCAGACGGTCGCCAACATCCGCCATGAGCTCGGCCTCGACCAGCCGCTGCTGGTCCAGTTCGGCACCTATCTCGGCAATCTGCTGCATGGCAATCTCGGCCGCTCCTATGCGCAGAAGACCGATGTCTGGACGCTGATTGCCGCCCGCCTGCCGGCGACGCTGACGCTGATGCTTGCCGGCATCTTTGTCGAGGTGGTGCTCGGCCTGACGCTCGGCACCATCGCCGCCGTGCGCCGCGGCGGCTTCGTCGACCGGC
>NZ_JBFUAY010000237.1:0-6183 GCF_056406015.1 Rhizobium sp. P1_E1
ATATCAGCCGGCTGGCAGCCCTTTGCGAGGAGGCAGCGGAGGCAGGCGCGCGCCTGATCGTCACTCCCGAAATGGGAACGACCGGCTATTGCTGGTTCGACAGAGCCGAAGTGAAACCTTTCGTCGAGACTATCCCCGGACCGACCACGGATGTTTTCCAGGCCATTGCCAGCAAACACCGCTGCCATATCGTCGTCGGCATGCCGGAAGTCGACCCGGCGAGCGAACTCTACTACAATACCGCCGTGCTGATCGGCCCTGAGGGCGTCGTTGGCCGGCATCGCAAATCACATCCCTATATTGCGGAGCCGAAATGGGCTGCCAACGGTGACATCGTCCACGAGGTATTCGAAACGGAAATCGGCCGGATCTCGATGCTGGTCTGCATGGATCTGCACTTCTTCGAGACGGCGCGTCTGGAGGCGCTCGCGGGTGCCGACATCATCTGCCATATCTCCAACTGGCTGCAGGAGCGCACGCCGGCACCCTACTGGATCAATCGCGCCTTCGAAAACGCCTGCTATGTCATCGAGAGCAACCGTTGGGGACTCGAGAGAACCGTGCAGTTTTCCGGCGGAAGCTGCGTGATCGATCCCGACGGCACGGTCGCCGCATCCATCGATACGGGCGACGGGATCGCCTATGGCACTATCGATCTCGCTCTTGCCCGCCGCCGCGAGGTCCTGTGCGAACCGGTGTTTGAGTCCCGCCGGCCCGAACTCTACATGAACATGATGACCAACAGCTTCACCTGGAACCCGGGCGACTACTTCCGTCTCTATGGCTACCAGCCGATCCCGCGCGGACGCGCATCGCGTGCCGCAGTCGCCCAGTTCGCCCCCTCCTCCGTCGTCGCAGACAATCTCGCCCGCATCGCCCATCTGGCAGCCGAGGCGAAGGCAACAACAGCGCCGGACATTCTGGTTTTCCCGGAACTGTCGCTGACCGGACTGGAGGCGCCGCAAAGCCGGGCGGAGCTGCTCTCGGGCCCGACGGTATCGGCCTTCGTTCGTCTGGCGATGAAGCTCGGTTTCTATCTTGTCGCCGGATTTGCCGAGGCGGATGGGGACAAGGTTTATAACAGTGCGGTTCTCGCTGGCCCCGAGGGGCTTGTGGGAAGCTACCGCAAGACGCATCTCGGCATTTCCGACATCTGGGCGACGGCCGGCGACGAATGGAAAGTCTACGATCTAGCGATCGGCCGCGTCGGTCTGGCGATCGGCCACGACGCGCTCTATCCGGAAGCCATCCGTTCGCTCGCGCTGTTGGGATGCGACGTGGTCGCTTGCCCATCAGCCATAGCTGGCACTTTCACCGGCGGCCACAACGGCACGAAAATTCCGCATAACTATCCGATCCCCAAGGGCGCCGATCCCTACCACTGGCATGCGTTGCGCGTGCGCGGCGGCGAGAACAATGTCTATTTCGCCTTCGCCAATGTCCTGGATGCGGCGCGGGGATACCTGGGCAAGAGTGCGGTGTTCGGGCCGGATTCCTTTGCCTTTCCGCGCCAGGAATCGGCAATCCTGGACGAGGACGGGATTGCGGCAGCAACCGTCGACACCACCAATCTCGAAACGCCGTATCCGACGAACATCGTGCGGCGAAAGGATCTTGTCGTCATGCGCCAGCCGCATCACTATCAGCCGCTCGTCAAATGGCATCAGTGAGAGACCGGCAAGATGTCCACATTCACATTCGCGACCGTCCCGCAGATCATCGCGGGACCGGGTTGCATCACGAGGCTTTCGGAGCTGACGAAAACCCGGCTTGGACCGCGCGTCATGGTGATTTCGGACGATGGGGTCGTCAAAGCGGGGCTCGTTCAGCCGGCCCTGACAAGCCTTGCGGACGGCGGCGCTGAAATATCGATCTTCACCGGTGTTGTCGCCGACCCGCCGGACGCCATCATTCATGCGGCTGTGGCGCAGGCGATCGGTTTCGGCGCCACGGGTGTACTTGGCATCGGCGGCGGCTCGTCGCTTGATGTCGCAAAACTTGTGGCTCTGCTCTGCAAAAGCGACGAAGCGCTCGATGATATCTATGGAGTGGGCAAAGTCAGCGGGCAGCGCTTGCCGCTGGTGCTTGTGCCCACAACGGCAGGCACCGGCTCCGAAGTCACACCGATTTCCATCGTCACCACGGGCGCATACGAGAAAAAAGGCGTCGTATCGCCAGTCCTGCTGCCGGATGCGGCGCTTCTCGACGCGGAGTTGACCCTCGGCCTGCCTCCAGCCGTGACGGCTGCAACGGGGATTGACGCCATGGTGCACGCCATCGAGGCTTTCACCTCCGCGAGTGCAAACAACAATCCGGTTTCCCGTTCCCTTGCCAAGGAGGCCCTTCGGCTTCTCGGGGCGAATTTAGAGATCGCAGTGATGAGAGGAACCGATCTGGCCGCCCGGCAGGCGATGCTGCTCGGCGCGATGCTGGCCGGTCAGGCCTTTGCCAATTCGCCGGTCGCTGCCGTCCATGCTCTCGCCTACCCGATCGGTGGCCGCTATCACGTTGCGCACGGCCTTTCCAACAGCCTGGTCCTTCCGCATGTCCTGCGCTTCAACGCGACGGTGTGCGGTGATGCCTATGCGGAACTGGCACCTTGCCTTTTTCCTCATCTTGGGCCCGCCGGTCTGGCTGAGCGGCTTTCCGGTTTTGTCGAAGGATTGGCAATACTGCCTGTGCGCCTCAACCTGCCCGTACGCCTGCGCGATGTCGGAATTCCCAAGGACGGGCTTCCCCTGCTAGCGGAAAGTGCGATGGAACAGACCCGCTTGCTGGTCAACAATCCGCGCACGGTGTCGCTGTGGGACGCCACTCAGATCTATGAGGCGGCTTGGTAAGAAGATGCCCTGCTGTCACGATCGCGCCATAGTTGAGGATACGGATCGGACGAAAAGATGTGGAGCAAATTTCCTATCGTCAGAAAAGCGCGGCTACGAAAAGCCGCCGTCCCACAATGTTTCACAAAGGGAGGCAGCGTTGCCCACTGCCGGTCTCGGCTCGAAAGCCGATCGACATGACCCGGACGTGCGGATACCGGGTCCCTAACGCACTCATGTCAGAGGCATTGCCACGGGCCGCATCGGTGCGCCGGTTGCGCCGCGCAGCTTGATGCAGGCCCCGAAAAAGGCGAATTCGTAGAGTCTTTCGGCGGCCAGCTCCTCAAGAAAAGCCATCTCAAGGATTGGCACGCCTGCTTCCGCCAACAGGTAGGTATGGACGGGGAAGAAATTGAGCTCGTGTGCCGATGGCGTCTGCTCCAGCGTCAGATTGTCGGCGCCGATCATGAGCGCGCCGTGCTTGGCGATATACTCCGCACCCTCGCGGTTGAGGCCGGGCGTGTTTCGGGTGAAGGCCATATCCGGCCACAGGAGCATCTGGCCGGTGCGCAGCAGCACCACGTCGCCGGGCAGGATCTTCAATCCCTGCTTCTTCAGGCATCCCGCGATGTCGGCCTTGCCGATCGCATGGCTCGGCGGCAACGTGTCGACGCCATGCATGGCCGCGATATCGAGGAGAATGCCGCGCGCGAAAATCGGCGGATATTTTTCCGGGCCGCAAATATCCCAGGCGCGGCTGCCGAGGTGATCACGCGCCGTGAAGCCATTGAATATCTCGCCGTTATAGCCGAAGTGGTTGAACGTATCGATATGCGTGCCACAATGGGTGTACATCGAAATACTGTCGCCGGAATAGCCGACGAGTTCGTTCTGTTGGCGCGTCACGCCCATGGTGTTTGCGACGATCTCGCCCTGCGGCGTGTGGGTCATCCAGATCTGATAGGGCTGGTCACCGGCGCCGAACCAGCCGGGCATGCCGACGAAATGGTCGACCGAAAGGTCGAAGACTTTCGACGCATCGGTGCGGCCGATGATTGCGGAACGCGACTTGGCGTCGATCAGGTTCAGCATGCCGATCTCGTCGTCGCTGCCATAGGGGCTCTTCGTCACCTTATGGAATTCGGCATTGTAGGCGATGATCTTGCTCTTGGTCGCTTCGTCGACATAACACGCCATGCACATTGCAAGTCTCCTTGTTGACCGTCGCAGCCGCCGCAGCCGCCACCTTCAGATCGTTTCGCCGCGAATGACCGGTTCGGCGACGAGCGCCATCGACAATAGCCGCTCGTCGCGGCGTGCCAGCCCCGATAGCAGGAAGCCAACCGGCATGCCGGCTTCACCCGTGCCGCAGGGGATCGACACCCCGCACCAGTCGAGAAAATTGCCGAGCAGCGTGTTGCGCAGTGTCTTGCCGTTGGTGGCGATGAAGAGCTGGTCGTCGGTCTTCAACGGCTCGAGCAGCGGTGCCACATGCGCGACAGTCGGGAAGGCAATCAGCCGGTCGCCGACCAGCCGGTCCACCGCCTCGATCAGCCGCGTGCGGGCAGAGAGAATGTCGAGGTAGTGCGAAAGGGTGATCTTTTCACCGAAGCTGGTGCGCGAGACCACACGCGGGTCGATCAGTCCGGCATCCGGCCCGGTGATCCGCGCCCGGTGCAGCCAGTAGGCCTCCGCCGTTACCAGGGCTCCATGGCTTGCCATCAGATGCAGAATTTCCGCAAAGGCCGGGATTTCCAGTGGCGTGCAGATGACGCCGGCGGCGGACAAACGCGCGACGGCCGCCTCAAAGGCCGCAACAACACCCGGCTCGGCCTCGTCGAAGACGACGTTGGTGGGAATGACGAGTTCGAGCCCGGCAAGCGGACGGTGGCTGGCCGTCGGGGCTGTCAACCCACGCATCGCCGCATCGACCCAGACGGCATCCTGTACCGAGCGGCAGAGCGGCCCGAGCGAATCCAGGCTGCCGGCAAGCGGAAAGACGCCCGTCATCGGATAACGCCCGCGCGTCGCCTTGTAGCCGACGATACCGTTCAGCGCCGCTGGAATACACACCGAGCCGCCCGTGTCGGAGCCGATCGAGACCGGCACGAGACCGGCTGCCACCGCAACACCCGAACCGGAGGACGAGCCGCCGGGAATGCGGGCGACATCAGTACCGCGGGGGTTTTTCGGCGTGCCGAAATGCGGATTGATGCCGAGGCCGGAGAAGGCGAACTCGCTCATGTTGACCCGGCCGGCTGCGACCATGCCGGCGCCAGCCAGCGCGGAGACGACGGCAGCGTCGACCGCAGCCGGTGCCTGATCACGAAGAAGCAGCCTCGACCCCGCCGCCGTGACACTGCCGGCAACATCGAAGAGATCCTTCCAGGCGACCGGAATGCCCTCGAGCAAGCCGCGCGAACGACCATCTTTCAGCCGCTTCGATGAAGCTTCGGCCTCCGCCATTGCCCGCTCACGCGTCAGCGAAATGAAGATCGCCTTGTCGTCATGGCTTTCTATCGCGGCAAAGAMCTGTTCGGCCACAGCGACCGGATCGACGCTGCCAGCCTGGATGAGGGCGGAGAGCTGRGCGATCGAGAGAGAGCCGTAAGGGTGTGCCATTCTGTCTTTCCCGCTTTGCTCACGCCGCCACGAACTGCATCCAGCGGCGCACCAGATAATTGTGTTCATCCATGGTCGTGTTCCACACGGCGATCGAATTGGCGCGCTGCCAATAGGAGCCGCCGCTGCGCACCGCACCGGCCTTGATGCGGAGGAGCCCGTCGGGCCCCGGCAGGTCCGTCGCAGCCGGCAGGCCCTCGTACCAATAGTCCCACTCGGCCGGTGTCATGTGCGGGCGCGAGCGTCCCGGCGTCGACATGTAATAGCCCTGCCGGGCCACCACCGCGCCGGGCCAGCCCGAAATCCACCAGTTGAGATAGTCGTAGGCCGCGTCGAGCATCCGGCCGGAGAGCCGTTTCGAAAGGCAGAGCCCGCCATGCCAGGCGCGATAACCCTCGGCGGGATTGGCGAGTTCGACTGGGAAGCCGCGCAGGTTCAGCTTGCTGATGCCAAGCGACCACATCGACTGGATCTGCGTGTCGCTCTTCGTCATCAGGTTCGCCGCGTCCTCGGCCGAACGCCAGAAGCCGCGGAAGAAGCCGGCCTTCTTGCGCTCTTCCAGAATATCCAGCAGCCGGTCGATTTCCTCGATGCTCATGTTGCCGAGATTGTCGAAGGTCATCAGCCCGGCCGACTGCGCCGCAAGTGCTGCGTCGAAGATGCCGATCGCCGGCTCGTTGACGAGTGCAGCGCGCCCGTGCCAGCGCGGATCGAGCAGTGCTGCCCAGGAGCTCATCTGGTT
>NZ_JBFUAY010000238.1:0-6182 GCF_056406015.1 Rhizobium sp. P1_E1
GGACACACCCCATGTTCGATCGCGAAGCCAGCTTCGCATAACGGTGCTCTTCTCCAGCGCCGCGCGTCTTTTCAGACGCGCAAAGGACGCTGGAGCACTTTGAGTGCCGCCGTGATCATCCGACTGAACTGTAAATGCGGCGATTTAACGGGGTGTTAATAATGGAAAGTAAAGCAGATCGCGCCGGGCGACAGCATTGGCCTTCAGAACTGCCGGGCCTCGTAATCGTCGAGCGTTTCCGGGTCCTGCTTATATTCCCACTCGCCCAGATGAAAGCGGCGCCAGATCTGGCCGGAAGGGTTGAGGTTCGCCCCATCGGTAAGGCGTACAGGCAGGATAGGGTTGTGTTTATGCCAAACGGTAACATCTGCGGCGGCTGCCCGAGGGACAAAAAGTCCGAAGAAAGCCAGGTAGTCTTGCGTCATCAGGGTCCAGCCTCGAACGGATTAAAATCAATCCGCAACGCCACAAAACTGCAATAAAGAATCCCGCAAAACAAGAGCCTCGCGATGGCTTCACATCAAATTGTCGGTGACCGCATTCGAGGATCGATCCTTACCCCGCGGTTCCTGTCTTGCGTTCGCCGGCGAAGCGGCGCGCGTCATGAAAACAAAGGCCCCGAATTGCGTGGCGTGAGTTACGTGCGATACGACGTGGATTACCGCGCCGCGCGTCTTTTCGATAAGCGCAAAGGACGCTGTAACACTTTGAATTACTGCATAATTTCGTCCTTAAATTCGATTCCGATTTAAGGAATTATGCAGGAGGCGGAACCAATAGGCTCCGCGATTGTTTAAGTACAAGCGGGACAACCCCTCACGTCCCGCGCATGATCGGCCGTCTCCCCTCAACACGCGCCGATCGACATCAGGCCCGGTGCATCCCTCATGGGAGCGCCGGGCTTTTTCTTGGGTGTTTCCCTTGGCTTCAAGCCTCGGAAGAGGACGGCGCTGCCGTCCCCTTTCTGTTTCATTCGTCGCAGGAGGGATCGCCGGGGCGGCAATCAAAGTCCCTGCGGTCCGGCCTGCGATCATCGCCTCTCCGGTCGTCCCTCTGCCGTTCACCTCTTTGCCGGTCGTCCCTCTGCCGTTCACCTCTTTGCCGATCGCCCCTCTGCCGATCGTCCCTTTGATTGTCGTCGCGCCAGTCACGATCGCGGTCGCGCCCATCTCGGTCGCCATCCCGCTCGCGCCAGTTGCGGTCGCGATCCCGGTTATCCCGATCGCGATCGCGATCGCGATCCCGATTGTCGCGGTCGCGATAGTAATAGTCCGGGCCGCGGCTCCAGCGGTCACGGTCGCGATAGAAATCGCGGTTGCGGTAGTAGCGGTCCCAATAATTGTCGACGCTGAAGCGAATCATCGGAATGCCGAGCGGACGGTAATATTGCGGGCCGACATAGACGCGGCGCTGCTGGTAGGAGGCCTGCACGTACTGGCCGGAAACCCAGCCGCGGCCGCCGTAGAATTCCACGTCGCACCAGTTGACGTCGGAAAGGCATCCGCGGATTTCGACGGAAGAACCAGCCGGGATGACCGCGACGGCAGGATAACGGGTGCTCGGACCCGCACGCATGTTGACGTTCGCCGTCGAGTAGCCCTCGGCAGCCTGCGCTACGGCAGGCGCCAGCATAAGCAGGCCGACCGCTGCGATTTTAACAAAGAGATTTTTCACGCTTCTCAGTCCTTGTTGGCACGTTTTTCAGGCAGCGCTGGGCCGCGTTTCCTTGGCATATGCCACTGAAACAAAAGATAGACGGATCGCCCGCAGGTGTTTAGGGCGTTATCATTCGTCTTATCTTTCAATGGCTTATACGTCGCTCGCGATGAACGTAGCTTGAACGGCGAAATGTCTGTCAGCGCCCTTGAGCCGCGAGTGCTGCTTCCGGCAAGGGCGGGCACTGTTAACGGTCCGTTAACCTTTCGGCGGCAGTCTCATTGCAATACCCGCTTGCTCCTTGACCACGGATGAACTGGCACTGAGATGAGCGGATGACGAAAGGCCGGGTCGAACCGGCCTTTTTGTTTGTCGCGACTTTGCGTGGCGCGTCTTGATGGAAGCCGCGCCTTTTCCTTCAGGCAGCGAGCGACTGAAGAATCCGCACCCAGGAGCGGATGCCCTTGTGGTAGGAGATAAGCTCGTATTTCTCGTTCGGCGAGTGGATGCGATCATCGCTGAGGCCGAAGCCGACGAGCAGCGATTCCATGCCGAGCATCTTCTGGAAATCCCCGACGATCGGGATCGACCCGCCCATGCCGATGACGATGGCGGGTTTCGGCCACTCGTCGGAAAGCGCGTTCTTCGCCTTGGTCAGAACCGGCGAATCATAGGAGAGATGGATTGCCGGCGAGCCGCCATGCGGATGGAACTCCACCGAGCAATCGGCGGGAATCTTCGAGCTGATATAGCTGCGGAAAGCCTCGCGGATGGCGGCCGGATCCTGCGTGCCGACAAGCCGGAACGAAACCTTGGCCGAAGCCTTGGCAGCGATCACCGTCTTGAAGCCTTCGCCGGTATACCCGCCCCAGATGCCATTGATTTCGGCGGTCGGCCGGGCCCAGGTGAGTTCCAGCACCGAACGGCCCTTCTCGCCGGATGGAATGGAAAGGCCGACTTCGCCGAGGAAGCTCTCCGCGGTCTTGCCGAGCGTTTCCCATGACGCCTTGATGTTGTCAGGCGTTTCCTCGACGCCGTCATAGAATCCGTCAAGCGTGATGCGGCCGGTCTCGTCATGCAGGCCGGCAAGAGCCTCGACGAGAATATGGATCGGATTGGCCGCCGCGCCGCCGAAGAGACCGGAATGCAGGTCGCGGTCCGCCGCCGTCACGATCACTTCCTCGCCGACGAGGCCGCGCAGCGCTGCGGCGATCGCCGGCGTGTCGCGGTCCCACATGCCGGTATCGCAGACGAGCGCATAATCGGCCTTGAGCTCTGCGGCATTGGCTTCGAGGAAGGGCTTCAGGGACGGCGAACCGGATTCCTCCTCGCCCTCGAAGAGAATGGTAATGCGGCAGGGAAGCGCGCCGTTGATCTCCTTATAGGCGCGGCAAGCCTCGACGAAGGTCATCAACTGGCCCTTGTCGTCGGAGGTGCCGCGGCCGGTCAGGATCTTGCGGCCCTCGCCGATATCCTTGATCGATGGCTCGAACGGGTCGTTTTCCCAGAGTTCGATTGGGTCGACCGGCTGAACGTCGTAATGGCCGTAGAAGAGAACATGCGGCGCATCGGCGGACGCGCCGGCATGATGGGCGACGACCATCGGATGGCCTGGTGTATCGCGCACCGAGGCCGTAAAGCCGAGCGTCCCGAGATAAGCGACGAGCCATTCCGCAGCCTTTCGGCATTCGGCTTTGTAGGCGGGATCGGTGGATATCGACTGGATGCGCAGAAGCTCGAACAGCTTGTCGAGGCTCGATGGAAGATTCTGATCCGCGCGCGCAAGCACTTGACGTACATCGGTCATTTTCGACTCCTTTTTGAAATTCGGCCGGACGATAGACCAAACCAGATAGGCAGGCGAGGCGGAAAAACAAAAAATCGGCGGCGCGAATGACCGGCGGGGCATAGACTAATATCAAGAAGATTTGCTGGATAATATAGAAGAGAATTCTAATTCAATTTACCGTTATTTAGTATAACCTAAATAGCCTGACCGAATTCAGCTGTGCGAGGTTCGGATGTTTTCGGTCATTACATGTATTCGGGACAACCACGATTGGCGGCTGGTGCTTGCGGCTGCCGCCGTCTGCCTGGTCGGCGCTACGGCGGCTATGCTGCTGCTTTCCCGCGCCCAGGAATGCGATGCCGGGCGGCGCAAGCTCTGGATCGGCGCCTCGGCTTTCGCTTTCGGCACCGGCGTATGGGCAACGCACTTCATCGCGATGCTGGCCTATGACGGCGGCATGCCGATCGGCTACCAACTGGGCCTGACGACGCTCTCTTTCCTCCTGTCGGTTGTCGGTTCGTGGGCGGCGATCCTCGTCGCTTCGGAAAGCCGCGGCAGATTTTCTCGCATCCGCGGCGGCGTCCTGATGGCGCTCGGCATCGCCTCCATGCACCTGACCGGCATGCAGGCGATCGAAACGCAGGCGGTCATCCTTTATGATCCCTTGATGACGCTGAGTGCGGTTCTCGCAGGAGCGCTGTTGTCGGGCGCCGCCTTCCACGCCTTTTTCCAATTGAAGGGACTGAGGCGGCTCCTCGCCTCGTCAATCACTTTCGTCCTCGCGATCTGCGCTCTCCATTTCATCTCGATGGCTAGCATCACGCTGGTGCCGGATCCCGGCAAGCAAGTTCCGGCAACGGTGCTCGACGCCAGCCTGCTTGCTGTGATCGTCGTGGTGGCGGCGACGACGCTCATTCTGATTGCCCTCGCGGTGGTCTTTATCGAAAGCCACCTGACGGATCTGAGGGGGCTTGCGAATGCCTCGCAGGAAGGGCTGCTGATCCTGCGGGAAGGCCGGATCATCGATGCCAATGAACGCTTCCAGGGGCTTTCCGGCTGGAAGTTTGCCGATCTTGCCGGCAGGGCGCCCTCGGCTGTTTTGTCCGCTATTCAGGGAACTGGGCAGAACAGACCCAGCGAGACGCTGCTCAACACCAGAAACGGCGGGGAGATCGCCGTCGAAGTGACCGCGAGCAGGATCGTCTATCGTGGGCACAATTGCGAGGTGCTGGCGGTGCGTGATCTCACCGAGCGCAGGCAGGCCGAGGAGATGATCGAGCATCTCGCCCACCACGACGTGCTCACCGATCTGCCGAACAGGTCGCTGTTCGATACCCGCATCCGGCAGGCGCTGCAGATGGCCGAACGAAAAGACAGCGAGGTTGCCCTCTTCTATCTCGACCTCGATCGCTTCAAGGCCGTCAACGATATCTTCGGTCATGCCGAAGGCGACCGCATTCTCCGCAAGGTCGCCTCAATCCTGCGCCGCGTGGCCGATGAGAGTGATACGATCGCCCGCCTCGGCGGTGATGAATTCGCCATCATTCAGCCCGCCGGGCAACAGCCGGCGGCGGCGCAGAAGCTTGCGGCTGATATCCTCGACGAATTCGCCGCCGAGATGGACACGGCCCGTGACCCCACAGCCGTCGGCGTCAGCGTTGGCATCGCACTCTATCCCGCGGATGGCGCTGCTGCTGAAGAACTCTGCAACAATGCCGATACTGCACTCTACCGCGTCAAGCATGACGGTCGCGGCAAGGTCTGTTTCTTCGACGCGGAAATGGACAAGGCGGCACGGAACCGCCGCCAGATCGAAAGCGAACTGCGCCATGCGATCTCCCGCAACCAGATCCATGTCAGCTATCAGCCGATCCTCGATGCGCAGAGCGGCGAGATCGGCGGCTACGAGGCCCTGATGCGCTGGAACCGGCCAGGTTACGGCCTGACCGAGCCCGATATCTTCATCCCGATCGCCGAGGAAAGCGGTTCGATCGTCCAACTCGGCGAATGGGTGTTGCTGCAGGCCTGCAGGGAGGCCGTGCGCTGGCCGCTGCCGCTGATGATCGCCGTCAATCTCTCACCGGTGCAATTCATGCTGCCGAACCTCTGTGAGCGGATCGAGTCGATCCTCGCCGAAACCGGGCTTGCGCCCAGCCGGCTGGAGCTCGAGATCACCGAGGCGGCCCTCATTCGCGATCGCGACCGGGTGATGACGACGCTGCTGCGGCTGCACAAGCTCGGCGTGCACATCGTCATGGATGATTTCGGCACCGGTTTTTCCTCGCTGTCCAACCTGCGTTCATTCCCTTTCGACAAGATCAAGGTCGACCGCAGTTTCACCGGCGTGCTGGAACATGATGCGTCGGCACGCTCGATCGTGCGCGCCATCATCGGCCTTGGTCATAGCCTCGGCATGCCTGTCGTGACGGAGGGCGTGGAAACGGAGATGCAGCGCCGGATCGTCGTCGAGGAAGGCTGCGCGCAAGTGCAGGGCCTTTTACTCGGCAAGCCGGATATCGAGCCGAGCGTCAAGCTTGCCGCCGACGAAAACGTCCTGACCATGCAGATCGAAACCGGCGTGTCCCTATTGCGACGCGCACAGCGTGCCGGCGAGTGATCTTACAGCGCCGCGCGTCTTTTCAGACGCGCAAAAAACGCTGTAACACTTTGAATTGCTGCATAATTTTATCCTTAAATCCATTATGATTTAAGGATAGAATTATGCAGCGGTCAGAGC